>JAVFAU010000382.1:0-2920 GCA_034002335.1 Bdellovibrionales bacterium
GACCATGTCCAACCTATAGCACGCTCAGCAACGCACACAAACACCGAATCCTTGCGGCACACGACAATTAGAAAGAACGAGTGGAGCAAATCCGTTGGCTGAGCAGACCCCTGAAACCTAACGCGCTCAGCTTGGATTTTTCTCTTAAAATAAATTCGATTTTCACTCGTTAAGCAGATCGCCATGCGCAAAGAAAATGTCCGCATCGTGTTTTGCACGAAGTCCGGGTAACGGGAAAAGCTCGCATTCTCCCCGGAATCATCCACATAATTTTCCAAATCATCCAAAAGGTCGCGACAGTATTCGACATTGCCTGCATAACCGTGCAACCGCGCGACATTCAAAACGAGAATCAGAGGAAAGCATTTAGCCGCAAGATCATAACCTTCGTATTGAACGCTCATGAGTTTAGAACTCAGCCCAAGCATCGCCTCGGTGACCCTCAAAGAGCCCGGCAAGTCTTGTAAACGAAAACAGAGATAGCGAGCGTATGCATTCGCCAACCAAAGTCCGTGCAGCAATCGGCCTGGTTCAGCGTCATACCGACCCGAAACGAGATGAGAAAATATCGAGTCGACACGCCCGCGAAACGATGCGACGTTTTCGGCATCGCCCATGAGTTTCCCGTACAACTCGCCCATTTCAGCAAGCGTCGGGTCTTCCGAAGTTTCTAAATGAAACTTCCGCTCCTGAGCCATGAGGTTAAAGAACTCATCCAGCGATGCAACCATGGCTAAATTCTCCCACTCAATGGATTTGACGAGCAAGTCGTCTATGCTAGCCTGACGGGAATGGATAGAAATGAGATCATTCAAACAATTGAGCGCTGCTTGGAAGAAAACAAAATTCGATTTCAAGAAGGGGCCGAAATAGCCTCGCTCGATCTTATCCTCCTAGCTGTCAAACTCGAGAAATCCCTAAAGCCCCGCTTTCCCGACTTCCAATTTGAAATTGATGAGATGAGCGGAGCCCAGTTCGCGAACGTTCAAACTGTCGCCGATCTAGTTCAGCGAAAACTCCGAAGCTCGCCTTCAACTAGTTCGAACTGAAAACACACATCGCGCGCTCAGTGCAGGACAAGAGTCCAGGAACACGAGCGATCATAGAATGAGTTCGATCCGTCTCGTATCGAGACTGCGGACACTTAACATTTGAACTGCTTTTTCGTTTCTCCGATCCTGTCTAGGCAGGAAGCAATACAAGCTTGCAAAAAAGCGAGTGACTAAACCCCTTTCACGCTAGGGACACCCCGTGATGTTTGCACCAAAGCAGATCAACGAGTCGGAGGTTCTCGACGATCCGAGTATGGAGATCGACACGAGACTTCAGCTCTTATCCGAGCTCGATCAGCTCAACCACAATCTGCCGGTTTACCGAATTTTTCTACAACGCTTCTTCGCCTGGATGCCTTCTCTGCTATCAAACGAACAAGCCAGCACCCCCATTCGTATTCTGGAAGTCGGCAGTGGCAGCGGCGGACTCGCGCTGGAAATCCTGAAATACGCACGGGCACACTACCCGCACCTTAAGCTCGAGTACTCACTGCTCGAAACAGCTCCAGAGATTCTCGCCTGGTCTCACGAGAGGCTCACCAAAGAGGGCTTTCAAGCCTCGACGTTCATCGCCGACGAACGACATCTTAAGCGCTTTGCGCCACAATCATTTGATTTTGTGATCTCGCTACATGTCCTGCACCATGTGCAACCAATGGGAACGCTCAAGCACATGCTCGACGACGTGAAGCGTATCGCCACCAATGGTTTTTTCATGGCCGACTGCGCCCGACAGTTGGGAACGACGCTCACAACACGAATCGTGAATAGAGTTTTGGGAACGAATCCCGTTCTTGTCGGAGATGCGATTCGCAGTTTTCGACGAGCTTACACTCCATCTGAAATCGCATCGCTGCTTTCTGAGAACGAGAGCCCATGGGACTGTTCCGTTAAAACAGTCTCGCCGTTCCCCTATTTGATTGCCACGGGTGAACGACGAGGGGACTGAGGCGATGGCCGCCTCTCTTTCTTTATTTAGCGTGTCTTGCGAAGATAGATGGTCTGAAGCACGCGTCCCTGTGAGTCCACGATCTGAAGTGGCTGACCTTCAGAAAGATAGATCACTTTTGAAGTTCGAACTTGAACAGCCTGTGGGGCCACGGCCTGAACCGGTTGTCCCTGCGGCACGACCGGAGCCGCCGCTGCAGCAGGTGCTTCTTCTGTACGAACGGCGCCGTCTGATTCGATGTCGATCCAAAGCAGATCGACGCCCGCACCCAAGCCCGTTTGCGCCTGAAGACTTACATCTACAGTCACGGCGCCATTACTCAACTGAAGCGCAACGCCGCCAGCCGCTCCGATTCCGACGGCCGCGTTTCCACGGATCATTCCATAGCGACCCAAAAGAGCCTCTGGGCCTCGCGTGACTCCGACTCCCGTCGCCGCGCCAGAAAGCACCAAGCCCGTAATGCCAAGTCCAGCTCCTGGACCTCGCGCCTTCACTTTCACCGGCATGTGCTGGGTCGCACCCGTAAGAAGGTCGTAACAAGAGATTGTTCCCGATCCACCGATGTCCGTGTACCCAACACCGAGGTAGATCGAGCGGCCCGTCGCACGAAAACTCAAATTACACGTGTAAAGGATCGACGTGATCTTGCCCTCGTCCGCCTGAACAGGGGATGGTGTGCTCGCGAAAGCTGCTGTCAGTGCCAGGGTCGTCGCCATGGCTAGAGATCTGAAATTCATTGCATAACTCCCAGTAGATTGATGCGTTGTGCCACATATACTCAGCAAAATCAACGCATCGAGTTATTTACCGACTTCAGACTGGTTTTTCCAAAGACAACATCTCGACATTTAGGAGCTAAGTCACTGTTCCGAAAAGAGAATTGTGAAATTCGGGAACTGGAAAATCCTACTCGATCAAA
>JAVFAU010000383.1:0-2910 GCA_034002335.1 Bdellovibrionales bacterium
GGACATATTCGTAAAGGTGAGCCGCAGAATGCGATTGCGATCACACGTACGCTTGTTGCTCCTGCGTTTTCTTCGCAGGTTGGGCCGGAGCCTTACTTTTTGCGATCTCTCGCGGAACTCAAGGTTTGTGACTACCCAGCGGTACTCACGACTTTGAATTCGTATCGTGATCGCTTTAGACCGCGTTCGACGGAGCTTATGAAGCTTGTCGAGTCGGCGAATACTCCCGAAGTAGGCCGTCTGGTTGCGCGTCTAAAGAAGGGTTCAACGAAGTTGACGGATCTCGGTAAAGACGCAGCCGTGCTGCCGCGTTTTGTGACTCGAGATGCGACTCTTCTTCAGAACGTTCAAACGGAGAAGGCGCTTGAAGCGGAAGCTAAACTTGCGGGCGAGCTCTACGCGCGATCTTTGACAGGTGGAACTGCGACGGTTGGCTTTCAAGCTCGTTTGGAAGGCTTTAAGAAGTCGGTTGAAACGCGCGCGCAAGCGGCGCGTTCGGCGACTTATGGCCGCGTGAAGTCACTTGCGGAAGAAGAGATCGAAGAAGTGCGCACGATGCTTCAAAAGCTTCACATTGTCGAAGCGGAACTTTTGCAGCAGATCTCGGTTTCAGACCGAGTCATTGCGGCGACAGAAGGTAAAACTTCAAAAAAACTCGGTACGACAGGTAGCCAGGCGAAAGATCGTGTTTGGTTCCCGGCGAGCGGTGAGACTTGGTTCGATGAATACGCGAACTTCAAAGTCGATATTAAAAAAGGCTGTGCCGCGGCTAAGGGAACTTCGGCTTCTTCGAAGCAGTAACTTTTGAAGCACCGTGAGGGTGCGGGAGTTTTTAGAATGTTGAACCCAACACTGAACGTGAAGAGAACATTGCGAGCGGCTCTAATGATGGCGCTCGTGTTCAGCTTCGGCTGTGCTGCGGAGTCTCCGAAGCTTGTTCCGCTGCCTATGGTTAAAAAGGAACGAGTTCGCGATTTGGGCGGAACAAAAGTTTCGTTTAACCGCAAGGTCGATATTTTGTTCGTTATCGATGACTCAGGATCGATGATGGATCACCAAACGAACCTCGCGCGAAACGTGCAGATGTTCACGCATGGGATCATCGCGAACCAGATTCTTGATTACCATATCGGTGTCGTGACTTCGAATATGGACTACGCTCCGTATCGCCCAGCTCCCGGCGCGACTTGGAAGGGCGAGCTCTGGGGAACGACGAAGTATGTGGAACGTCGCACTCCATCGGGAGCGGTGGTTCTTGATTCGAACTTGAAACCAGGCACGGATGGATCGGGTACGGAGGAGTTCTTCTCGCCAGTTCAGGCGGCGTTGACGACTCCACTCGTGAGCGGTCCAAACCAAGGGTTCTATCGCTCTGATGCGTACTTGGCTGTCATCTTCCTCACGGATTCGGATGACCAGTCCAATTTGAGTCCCGGCGATTTCTACAAGTTTTTGGTGAACCTAAAGGGTGGAGACCCAAGCAAGATTATTTCGTACGGTGTTTATATTCCTACGACGGACAGCACCTGTAATCGCTCTGGGGAGCCGGCGCCTGGCAAGCTGGAAGAATTCTTCCGTTTGACGAGTGCGAAGACGATGGGGCTTTGCGATCCGGATTATGGGATGAAACTTGCGGAGCTTGGTGCTGATTTGGTTCGTCGAGTCGGCACGATTCTTCAGCTTTCTCGTCCTGCTCAAGAACAGACAATTAAGGTGACCTTTGGCTCGCAGGTGATTCCTAACGATCCAAAAACAGGTTGGGTTTACGATCCTGTTCGAGTCGCTCTTATTTTCGGCAATGATATTGATTTGCTTCCAGAGCCGGAAGGTACGGAAGTAGAAGTTGATTTCATCGCGGCTGAATACTGATAGCCGAAGCGAAGGACGAGAGAGGCAAATTATGGCGACAACGCGTATTCATGAATCGAAATCTGCTCCGGCTCCCATCGGCCCGTATTCTCAGGCCGTCGAGGTAAACGGTTTCGTTTACTGTTCGGGGCAGATTCCTCTTGATCCTGCCTCGGGTGAAATCGTCGGGAAGAGCGTCGGAGAACAGACTGAGCAAGTGATGGCGAATATCAAAGCCGTTCTTACGGCGGCTGATTTGACGCTTGCGAGTGTCGTAAAAACGACGATCTTTCTTACGGATATGGCGGACTTCCAGGGCGTAAACGAAGTCTATTCTAAGCATATGGGGGCGACAAAGCCCGCTCGATCGACTGTTGCGGTCGCGGGGTTGCCTCGTGGAGTGAAGGTCGAGATCGAAGTTCTTGCCGCTCGGTGAGAAACGAACCTATCCTTGTAGGGGATGGGGCCTGTTCATGATTCAGATTTAGGATTGGCGTCCAGTTCGGGTTTAGGCTCAGGCATGAACCCGTGGGGACGCTCGCGCCGTTTCTTCTTTTCGAAGAAGCGATGGATTCTTTTGCTCACGTTGATTTTGATCGTCCTGATCTTTCTTTCGTGGCGCTTTATGGCCGAGTATCGCGCGATTCTTCGCACGGGAGTCGATGTCTGGGCGCGCGATCAAAGGGCCGACTGTGCGGTCGTGCTAACGGGCGGCAGCGGACGCGTGAAGGAAGGTATGGACCTTCTGGCTCGTAAGATGGTCCGTAAGCTCATTATTTCGGGGGTCAATCCGCATGCGGATTGGCGCGAGATTTTTCCGAACTGGCCCTATTACCAGGATGTTTCTGAGGCTGATATCGTTTTAGAGCGACGTTCGCGAACGACGTTCGGAAACGCGCAACAGACGATGGCCGTTTCGGATGCTTTGGGGTGTCGCGATCTGCTCGTCGTGACGTCCGTGTACCACTTGCATAGATCGCTCAAGACGTTTCGAGCGGAGTTTGGCGACCGGATACCAGTGGAAGGTCGGGCCATCAGTATCTCGACAGGCGAACTGCAGCC
>JAVFAU010000384.1:0-2903 GCA_034002335.1 Bdellovibrionales bacterium
TGTGCTCTTCCGATCTCTTTGATCCCAATGCCTGGGCCAACATCCAAGCCCTGACGGAGATGCGGGATTCCTCCATTCATTTCTACAACCGTTCCGGTGCCTTTCCCGTGCGCCTGCAGGAGATCGGCACCGCCAGCCTCAAGAATTTCGTCGCCGCATGCAAGAGTTGGTTCGGCCGGGATCTGTCCGAATTCAATTTTTACCTCATGCCCTTGTCCTTCATCGCGCTACCCCAGCGAGCCGAAGCGGTGGTGTTGAATCATGAGGAAAAGAAGTTTCTTGCATTCATCGAGAGCCTAGAACCCGATGACGATGACGGGACCTCGCCGTATTCCGTTACCGTAAATATCGACATCAAGTTCACCCGCTCCAAGGCGAAGGACGCGCTGGGCGTAAACATCACCAACAATCCAAGCGCCCCGGAAGTCCGCTTAACCGAGGAGCAAGTCCGCGACATTTACCCGTGGGACTATGAGCGTTTAACAGCCGAATGCCGTAAACAATACAGCGACTTCAAGATGGTGCAAGATTATCACGATCTGCGCAAGAAGCTGGCAGCAGACAAGCGCTTCGGTTACCTTCGCCTGCTCGACCCCAACCGGCCCAAAGGACAGAAAAAGCCCTTCTTCAATCCGAACATCATGCAAGAGTTAGACAAGCACTACACGAAGAAGTAATCCAGGTTGTTGAATTTTGCCCCCACCGGATGGCAATATGCTTCTCAGAACAGGACACTCGAAAAAGAATATGAACAGCCATGAACCCGCCCACCCCAAAAACCTCTTCCACACCCTCCTTCGCGAATTGATGATCGCGCGAATGCGCGTTGACGAACTGGAGATTACCGCATGAGCACTGAAGCAATCTCAGAAGAACAATTCCTCCGCGAGTTCACCAAAGAACTTCACAACCGGAATGTTGCAGCGTTCATCGGCGCTGGCTTTTCGATGCCTACAGGCTACGTTGATTGGAGGACTCTGCTAAAGCACATAATCGACGATCTCGGATTGGATCCGAAGAAGGAGCACGACCTCGTCAGCGTAGCTCAGTATTTCGTAAACAAGAGCGGCTCCAACAAGAATGCGTTGACTCGCACGATTCTTCACAATTTCGGTGTCTCGAAAACACCAACAAAGAGCCACGAGATTCTTGCCAGCCTCCCCATTCACACTTTCTGGACGACAAACTACGACCGCCTAATTGAAAAGAGCCTTGAAGACGCCAAGAAGGTTCCAGACGTAAAGCACACCCTCGAACACCTCTCAGTCACTTGGCCGAACCGCGATGCAGTCGTCTATAAAATGCACGGTGACGTTGGCGACCCGACAAACGCAGTCATCTGCAAGGATGACTACGAACGGTATCCTTTTAAAATGGGCCAATTTGCCTCGCTCCTCAAAGGCGATCTCATCGAAAAGACGTTCCTGTTTCTCGGATTCAGCTTCACCGATCCCAACATTGATTTCATCCTGAGCCGGGTGCGCGCCGTGTTGGAGAACGATCAGCGTGAGCATTACTGTATCCAGAAGAAGATCACGAGGTGGCCGAAAGAGACGAAAAAGAACTTCGAATACCGACAGCTCAAACAGGATTACTTTATTCGTGACCTCAAGCGGAAAAACATCCAAACCGTAGAAGTTGAGGCCTACGACGATATTCCCCGACTACTGGAGAAAGTTGCGACCCGCTTTAAGCGCGCATCCATTTTCGTTTCGGGGGCCGCAGCAGAATTTGGCACGTGGAAACCGCATGAGGCGGATTCTTTTCTTTACGAATTGGGTATCTCGCTTTCTGAGGCGCAGAACTGCATTATCACCGGTTCAGGGATTGGAATCGGTGGCGCAATTATTAACGGTGCGCTCGAACACCTCGACAAGACAGGAATCGCCATTTCAGAAAATCATCTCATTATGCGCCCTTTCCCGCATACTGTATCTGGAAAGGCCGCATCGAAAGTGCGTTGGACAAGGTATCGCGAAGCGATGATCAAACATGCGGGCATCGCGTTATTTGCCTTCGGCAACAAGAAGGACTCCTCTGGTAAGATCGTCGATTCCACCGGGATGAGAGAAGAGTTTGACTTGTGTATTTCGGCGGGCGTGGTGCCGATACCAGTTGGAGCCACAGGCAATATGGCGGAGACGCTCTGGAAAGAGGTTTCTGCGGACCTGAAAAAGTGCATTCCTGATGCTAACAAGGAATTCGAGGAGGACTTTGTACGGTTGGGCGACAACACCCTATCGCCAACCGACCTACTTCGAGTAATTTCCAAGATGATCAAACACTTGCAAAGGAACTAGTCATGGCGATCAATCAAAACGACATCCTCCGGTACGAGGCGCAAGCTTCCACAAAAAGGTCATCCGAACTCATCAAAGAGGCAAAAGCCTCGCGAAAGCAGACCGCATTTCTTTCCCATAGCCACAAAGATTCACGCCTCGCGAAAAGTCTCCAGGCATTTTTGCAAGCTCAGGGATGGGAGATTTACATCGACTGGGAAGACACCTCTATGCCCGATTCGCCCACAAGGGAAACAGCTAAAATGATTCAGGCTAAAATACGCGACCTTGATTGGTTCCTGTTTTTAGGCACGCAGAATTCCATGAAGAGTCGCTGGTGTCCCTGGGAAATCGGTTACGCCGACGGCGTAAAACCAATCGACAACATCTTGATAATCGCGACCGCCGACAACTCTGGAACACACGCTTCAGAATATCTGCAACTATACAGACATATCGATCCGGCAAAAGGAGGCGGCTTCGGTGCTTTCAATCCAAACCATGGGGGCATCAAGGTCGGCGCTCTCACCCCTAAACGACCAAACGACAAATAAAGGAGACACCATGGCACGCAAAATATTCTACAGTTTCCACTACAAGCCCGATAATTGGCGGGTTTCAAAA
>JAVFAU010000385.1:0-2873 GCA_034002335.1 Bdellovibrionales bacterium
TAAGCAGACAGCAACCAAAGCGGTTGCTCGCGAAAAAAAGAAGATGAAGATTCGCAAACGCGTAAAAGGCACGGGCGAAAGACCGCGTCTTTGTATCTTCCGCAGCGCACGTCACGTCTACGCTCAAGTTATCGATGATGCTACGGGCGTAACGTTGGTTTCGGCGTCGACGCTTGATACTGACGGTGTGAACGGCGCGAACAAGGAAGCATGCTCCGCTATCGGCAAAGAAGTTGCGAAGCGTGCTGTTGGAAAGAACATTAAACAGGTTGTCTTCGACCGTAGTGGTTATTTGTACCACGGCCGAGTGAAGGCCCTTGCTGAAGCCGCTCGTGAGGGCGGACTCGAATTCTGATCTAGGAGCTATGCGTGGAAGCGAACGATAGAAAAGAAGCCGGTTCTGAGTTTGAAGAGCGAGTGGTTGCGATTCGCCGGGTTGCGAAGGTTGTGAAGGGCGGTAAGCGCTTCTCATTCGCAGCTTTGGTGGTCGTAGGTAACCAGACTGGTGAAGTAGGTTTTGGTACTGGAAAAGCGGGCGAGGTTCCTGAGGCAATCGGGAAGGCGAGCCGTGGAGCTAAGAAAAGCTTCCGTAAAGTGCCATTGGTTGACGGACGTACGATCTCTCACGAAGTGATCGGAACTTTCGGAGCGGCAAAAGTCGTTATGCGCCCAGCTGCACCAGGTACTGGTGTGATCGCGGGTGGAGCGGTTCGTGCGGTTCTTGAGTCTGTCGGTGTAAAAGACATTCTAACAAAATGCGTCGGTACTCGGAACGCGAACAATGCAGTTCGTGCGACTCTCGACGGACTTGCTCAGCTCCGTATGGAAGCTGTTTCTGCTGAGTGAGCAAGGAATAGGTGAGGTGACGAATGGCAAAGAAATTTAAAGTGACATTGAAGCGCAGCTTGATTGGATGCACTGAAACTCAGCGCGAAACAATTCGCTGCTTGGGACTTCGTCATCGCCACCAATCGGTGGTTGTTAACGATAATCCTGCAATGCGCGGTCAAATCATGAAGGTCCAACACATGGTGGACGTTCAGGTTGAGAAGTAACGAGAGCGAGGCATTACAATGAGTATTCTATCTACACTTATGCCAAAACGTGGCTCGACAGGCGTTACAAAGCGCCGTGGTCGTGGGCACGCGACTGGCCAGGGCGGAACTGCTGGTAAGGGTCACAAGGGTCAAAAGGCTCGCACAGGTGGCCGCGTTCGTTGGGGTTTCGAGGGTGGTCAAACACCTTTGATGCGCAGAACGCCAAAGTCGGGTTTCAACAACAAAGATTTCCGCACGGAATATCAAGTTGTGAACTTGAAAGATCTTGAGAAGCTTTCTGGCGAAGTCACTCCAGAGACTTTGAAAGCGGCCGGCCTTGTACGCTCGGGACTTGTTAAAGTTTTGGGTACAGGCAAGCTCTCAAAAGGTCTTACGGTAAAAGCGCATAAGTTCAGTGCAAAAGCAAAAGAGCTTATCGAAGCAGCCGGTGGAAAAACAGAAGTCATCGGGACTCAAGCATAAGTTTCGCAACGCATCGTGAATGCAATTGAGCCTGCGAACATCTTGCGTAACAGGCTCCTTTTGTTGCGAAATAGAGTGAATCGATGCATTGATATCAATGCGAAATATCAATGTGTATAATCGAGCCTCCGGTGAACCCGGGGGCTTCGTTAATTCCGAGGTGGATTGTGTCAGCAGTAGAAAACCTTGCCGGTAACTCGGACCTTAGAAAACGGATCTTGTTTACGATTGCCATGTTGGCGGTTTATCGCCTGGGTGTGCACGTTCCCACTCCGGGGGTCGATGGTCAGACGGTCTTCCAATTCTTCGAAAATCAGGGTGGTATCTTCGGACTGTTTAACACGTTCACCGGTGGAGCGTTGAACCAGTTCTCGATTTTCGCTCTCGGTATCATGCCGTACATTTCGAGCTCGATCATTTTCCAGCTTTTAACAGCCGTTGTTCCGGCTCTTGAGCAATTGAAGAAAGAGGGCGAGCCGGGCCGCCGGAAGATCACGCAATACACGCGTTACGGTACGGTGGTACTTGCGGTGATCCAGGGTATTGCGATCAGCACCTGGTTGATGAACTCAAACTTTGAAGGCCGTCCTCTGGTTGTGTCTTCGACGGTTGGTTTCTTGTCTTTCAAAGTTATGACGGTTCTTACGCTCACGGCCGGTACATGTTTTATCATGTGGCTGGGTGAACAAATCACGGAACGTGGATTCGGCGATGGAACTTCGCTTGTGATTTTCTCGGGTATCGCGGCCGGTATTCCTAAGGGTGCGATCAACCTTTACGAGATGGTCGTGAACAAAGAGATGAATGGCCTCGTCGGGTTGATTTTGATTGGCATGATGGCCATCGTAATCGGCTTGATCGTTTTCCTCGAATGGGGACAGCGTCGTATTCCAATTCATTTCTCACAACGTGGTGGTAAAGCGAGTCTTGGAAGCCTTGGCTCTCAAGCGAGCCATCTTCCATTGAAGATCAATTTGGCCGGCGTTATTCCGCCGATCTTCGCAAGCTCGCTGTTGTTGTTCCCTGCGACTCTAGCTCAGTTTGTTCAAGCGCCGTGGGTTGCAGCTTTGAGAGATTCTTTGGCTCCATCTGCGGGCCTGTACTTGGTTCTCGAAGTCATCCTTATCGTGTTTTTCTGTTTCTTCTACGTTGAGATCATCATGAATCCGGTAGAGATCGCGGAGAACTTGAAAAAGGGTGGAAAGTTCATTCCTGGTATTCGCGCCGGAAAGAGCACGTCTGACTACATCCAGCGAGTTATGGACCGTATCAACGTTGGCGGTGCTTTGTACTTGTGCGCGATCGTCGTATTGCCGACGCTTTTGATCGAAAAACTCAAAGTTCCGTTCTATT
>JAVFAU010000386.1:0-2872 GCA_034002335.1 Bdellovibrionales bacterium
TGGCGCCTGCGGAAATGAAAGACGGTCTTCTTCAGCGTATTCGGCGTGAGACCGAGTTTGCCAGCGCCGGCAAGCCGGCTCGAATTATCGCGAAGTGCAACTCGCTTGAAGAGCGTGATTTGGTGCGAGCGTTGTACGAAGCTTCGCAGGCGGGTGTCGAGGTCGAGCTGATCGTGCGCGGTTTCTGTTGTTTGCGTCCGCGCGTGAAAAAAATGAGCGAGCGAATTCGTGTGATTTCGGTCATTGGCCGTTTTCTCGAGCACTCGCGTATTCTGTATTTCGCAAACGGCAAGAGTGATCCTCTTCAGGGGGAGTTTTTAATCGGTTCCGCGGATTTGATGTATCGCAATCTTTTGGGGCGTATCGAGACGATGGCGCCGGTCGATTCGCCGCGCGCGAAAGAGCAGCTTTGGGAAATTCTCGATGTCATGCTTTCGGATCATCGCTCGCTTTGGGAGATGCAGTCAGATGGAACCTACGTTCAGTTTCAACCGCGAACGGCGGGCGAGCAGGACGGAACGCACCGTCGTTTGATGGCTCTTACGCGCGCGCGACATCAGGAAGAGTTGAAGCACGCCCAAGAGCAAATCGCCCTTGCCGAGCATGCGGACGAATCGACCTCGGACAGGGGGAACTAGGCGCGAGTTTGCGTGGAAGGCAGCATGCTTGAGAGGATGCCTTCGCGTAGACCGACGAAGGGGACGTTCAGGATTTCGGTTGGAATCGCGTCCATGATGGCGAGGGTGACGAGAGCCGCCGGCACCACCACGTCCGCGCGATCGGGGCGAAGGCGTAAAAACTGAACGCGCTGTTTGACGGTCATCGAAGCGAGATGGTCGGTCAGCTCGATGAGCTCTTCAAAGGTCATCGAGTAGATTGAAGTTTTCGAGAGAAGCGCGACGCGAAGTTTTCCCAAGCATTCGAAGTTGCCACCGGTTCCGATCGCGAAGTCGACATTCTTGCCTTTGAGATGTTCGTTTAAGAAACGTCGCACGCCGCGCAGTTTGTCTTCGATGACTTCAGGCAGATGTTTTTCTTTGAGATGGCGGCGACTCAAGGCTTCAAGCAGGCGAACGGTGCCAAGAGGGAACGAGCGGGTGGCTCGCACGAGATGCCCTTCCGCAATCGTGACTTCGACGCTGCCGCCACCGATATCGATAAGAACGGACCTGTGACCGGCGAGGTCCAGGCGATTGGCGACAGCCGAGAAAATCAGACGGCCTTCTTCGAGCCCATCGATGACTTCGAGGTCGATTCCCGCGGTCAGGCCGATTTGAAAAACGAGCATATCGCGGTTGCGCGCTTCCCGAAGGGCGCTCGTGGCGACGGCCCGAACGCTTTTAACGTGGAAATCGTCAATGAAGCCCTTGAATTTGACGAAGGTCTCGAGTGTTTGTTCGATGCACTTTTTTGAAATCTCGCCCTGGGAGAAGGTGTCTTTTCCGAGACGAATGCCTTCTCGGTATTTTTTTAAGATCTGGATTTCGCCTGAGGGCGTCGTTTCGCCGATGACGAGTCGAATGGCGTTTGAGCCGACATCGATGGCGGCGAGTCTTTGGCCCGGTTGAATTTTCGGGCTCGGCGAAAGGGTCGCGGGAATGGACATACGATATTTAGCGGCGGAACCGTGATGAAAATCAACATCTAACCAATCTCAAACCGGACATTGACAGAAGAATTTCTGTTTTCCGTGCACCCTTAAAGAAACTCATCCGAGGTGCGCGCATGATTTTGGCAGACCTTCATGTTCACTCTACATTTAGCGACGGCAAAATGACGATAGCGGAGCTTGTGGACTTCTACGGTTCGCGCGGTTTCGGTTGTATCGCCATCACCGATCACATCTGCGAAAAGAAGTCGTTTTTAGGACGTGCCGCCGGAGCCCTCAAATACACGCTTCATGAAGAGACGTTTCCCAAGTACCTCGAGATCATCGCCGAGGAGGCGGAACGAGCCTGGGCACTGTATAAGATGATCGTCTTGCCCGGCTATGAGTTAAGTAAGAACTCTTGGTCGTCCCACCGGTCCGCCCATATCTTGGGAATCGGCATCGACGCGTGGATGCCGGCCGAGCTCGATGTTGTCGAGATTGCGCGAGGTATACGCGCGCAGGGCGGACTCGCGATTGCGGCCCATCCGGTTCACACGGGGAACTTTGAACCTCAGACGCTTCATCTTTGGGATCGCCGCGAAGAACTCGCGGGCGAGTTCGACGCCTGGGAGGTCGCAAGCGGTCGTCGTTTTTTTCATGAGGTTCATGGTTCGGGACTTCCGATGGTCGCTTCGAGTGACCTTCATCATGCAAAGCAGGTTCACTCTTGGAAGACGCTGCTGCGTGTGCGAGCAGGGGAGCGGTCCACCGAGGCTGTCCTAGATGCGGTACGAGATCAAAAGCTCGAGTTTGGATTCTGGAACGAAGCAGCCCGTGAGATCGATCAAACTGGCGCGCGTAGTCAACTCGTGATGCTGCCGTTGTGATGATAGATAACGAGGGCCGATTGAGGGGTATTTATGAAGCTTGCTCGCACGATTGCTCGCATGAATGGAACTGACGCGAATGGCACTGTGCATACGACCTATGTAACAGGGGCTGTGCGTGTGATCGCAGCCTTGGCGCTTTCTGCTTTTGCTGTCTCGACGTTTTCACCTACGGCGCAAGCCGCGGAAATACGCGGCGGCAAGCTTTTGATGACGGGGGCTGGGTCGACTCTTATCAACCCGCTTTTTTCAAAGTGGTTCTACGAATACAATAAACTAAACCCCAAAGTCGAAGTGAACTATCAGTCGATCGGTTCAGGCGGCGGTATCCGCCAACTTCAAAAGCGCACAATCGACTTTGCCGCGACGGATGTCGCGATGACGGAAAAAGAAC
>JAVFAU010000387.1:0-2859 GCA_034002335.1 Bdellovibrionales bacterium
CACCACCGCTTCCGGGACTTGGTCGAATCAACGAGCCAATGGATCTTTAACCGTCAGCTCGCGCGCGTCTCTCCAAAGCTCCTCAAGCCGATATTCTTGGCGAGCGAAGTCGTAGAACACGTGTACGATCAACGATCCGTAATCGAGCAAAACCCAACGACCCTCGGACATGCCCTCGACACTCTGAGGGAAAACGTTGAATTCGTCTTTCACGGCGTTCAAAACCGACTCAGCAAGCGCCGACGTATGACGCGTGCTCGTACCTGACGCGATCAATGCGAACTCGGTTGGAGCCGTCGTTGGTCGAAGATCGAAACCGCGAACGTTGATTCCCTTTTTCGCGAACAAAGCTTCGGCGCAAAACTGCGTGAACTGCTCAAAATCGCCGATACGAGGACCAATCGGAGCGTAGAGCCCGCGGCTCTTGATGAACTCCTCAACCTCGATGGTCATGTACTTCTCAACAGAACGCCCCGTACGCAGGCGTTTGCGCAGCTCACTGGCTGAAACATCTGTGTCGGGCATACGAATGAACTCGATGTGATTGCCCGAAACCAACTGACCAAAGCCTTTTTCAAAGTCAGAGAGCAGAGGACGCAAGCCTTCAGGAAAGTCTTCAAGCCCGTGAGGCAGTGAATGCCCAGGACGCGAAATCACAACCACATTCGCGAGTTCAAAAATGCGGGCCACTCGGTGCCAGCGATCGAGTTCTTCAAACTGATCCATACCGATAATCAAATGCAATTGCGCCGAAGGAAACTCTTCCGCGAACGACTCGAGCGTCGTGACCGTGTACGACAAACCACCGCGTTTGATTTCACGATCATCGATCACCGTGTAATCGGCATCCGATTGAAACCCGACACGGCACATTTCCAAACGATCTTGATCGCCCGGTCCTTCCGTTTTCGGCTTACGCGGATTCTGTGCCGCCGGCACGATGTGAATACGATCCAGGCCCAAGCGCGACTTTACAGTTCTCACGCATTGAATATGACCGACATGGAGGGGGTTGAACGTGCCACCGAAGACTCCGATGCGCGTCACTTCGCCATCAACCGTTTTATTCTCGTTCCCCATTCAAAACTCTCTTTCCAATTTCGATCACTAACTCTTTCAAACCCTTGCGCGACGCCGCCGAGATCACCATCGCCTCGACACCGTTCTTTTTAAACTTCGCCCGCAAAGCCGACACGTCGTCCTCACTCATGACATCCGTCTTGTTTAAAACAACAAGCTGATCGCGAGAGGCGAGCGGTCGATATTCTTCGTCGTCTTGTTTCGTACGGTCGTACTCAACCAGTTCGTTTATGATGTCCTCGTAGTCTTGCCAAGGATCGCGTCCCGCGCTTCCACTGGCATCAACAAGGTGAACGAACAATCCCGTGCGCTCGATATGGCGCAAGAACTGAGTTCCAAGACCGACACCCTGATGGGCCCCCGGAACAAGGCCCGGAATATCCGCCATCACGAATGTCTGTTCGTCATTCGCACGCACGACGCCCAAGTTCGGGGTCAATGTCGTAAATGGATAGTCCGCGATCTTCGGTTTTGCCGCCGAGACGGCCGAAATCAAAGTCGACTTGCCCGCGTTCGGATATCCAATCACGCCGACATCGGCGATCAGCTTCAATTCCAATCGCACTTCACGCTGCTCACCCGGCTCCCCTGGTTGAGCGCGATCGGGCGCCTGATTCACGCTTGTTCGGAAAAACCAGTTCCCCTTACCGCCACGGCCACCCTTCAAGAAAAGAACATCGCCCTCTTCTGAAAGATCCAACAAAGTCGTCCCCGTTTCGGCATCGCGCACGACCGTTCCTCTCGGTACCGAAAGAACCAGGTCCTTGCCGTCGGCCCCCGTCATGTTGCGGGCGCCGCCTTGAGCTCCATTGGGAGCCGAAAACTTTCGTTTGAACCGGAAGTCGATCAAAGTGTTGAGCTGATGAGTCACCCGAAAGATCACATGAGCGCCGCGGCCTCCATCGCCACCGTCTGGGCCGCCACGCGGATCCATCGATTCACGACGAAAGCTCACCGCCCCGGGACCACCGTGACCTGAACTGACTGTAATGGAGACTTCATCAACAAACTTCACGCATCAAATCCCAAAAAAACCGGCGTCCAATCAAGACGCGCCTTCTATAAGGCACACAAAACAAAAGGGCTGGTCAACAAACCAGCCCCCCGGCCAAAAACGCATAAACCATAATGCTCGCGTTCTTGCGCAGCTTTCTAACCCTTACGCAGTTTGCGCTGCTTTAGGGTAGACGCTGACTTTCATGCGAAGTTTGTTGATACGCTCAAACTTAACTTCACCATCGATTACAGAATAAATTGTGAAATCACGGCCCAAGCGAACGTTGTTGCCAGGGTGGAACTGTGTCCCGCGCTGACGCACGATGATTGTTCCTGATTTAACTTTCTCTCCGCCGAAACGCTTTACACCAAGACGTTGCCCCTGACTGTCGCGTCCGTTACGGGTACTACCTGCTGCCTTCTTACTTGCCATGGCTAATCCCTACCTAACTTAAAAACCTATTCAAAAATCGACTTTATTTCTTTGCCGTCTTTTTAGCAGCTTTCTTTTTCTTAGCCGCCGCCTTTTTTGGAGCCGCTTTTCCGCCAGCCTTTTTAGTGGCTGCCTTTTTCACGACTTTCTTCTTCTTAGCTGCTGTCTTTGTCGCTGCTTTTTTCTTCTTAGCCGCTACGACAGCCTTCTTGCCTGAAGCTTTCAAAGTTTCGAGGCGAGTTGTTTCGCGAGCCGACTTTTTAGCTGGATCGACGACTTGAGCTTTCTTTTCAGCTTTAGCTGTCTGACCTTCTGGCGAAGTGATCGCTGCTACGAAGATTTCCGTGAAC
>JAVFAU010000388.1:0-2851 GCA_034002335.1 Bdellovibrionales bacterium
CATTCGACATGCTCGGCTGGGCGTTCACGCAGAGAAAAGGCACTTCAAGCTCCTTCGCCTTTTTTTCGACAAACGCGCGCGCCCGCTCTCGATAGCGAAGCGTCTTCGCATCGCCCGTCTCGCCGTGATGCACATAAACCGCTCGCAACTGAAACCCCAAGCGCGCCCGCAAGCGCACGAGAATCCGAAGCAAGGCCATCGAATCCAAACCGCCCGAAACACCGACGTCGATATGACTTCCTTTTGCAGGCAGGCATTTCGATCGAAACACCGCGAATTCGATAGGGAGCAGTTTGGTTGAGGATACCTTCGCCATATAGACCGACACTAGGCTCAAGAACGGCCTCTGTCAAAATGCTCGACATCGCGAACGCCGCCATCCCCTCTGAAACGCCTCGCCAACAAGGCCTTCCGGGGCCTACCTCTTGCTTCTCCACAAGGTCGCTATGGCGATCCGATTCGAAGCTCTCATTCTTAGCGTCGCATGCGGACTCTTAATCGGGTCCGTAACCACACTCATGCCGATTCCGCGAGCCGCGGCACACACCGTTCAAACTCAGAGCGCGATTTTCTCACAGCCTGAAGCCCTAGCAAAACTTCGTGAGTGGCGCGGTCGTCTCAGCGAGTCCGGAAACCGCGCCGCCAGCGAGCAGAAAAAACTCGTCACCGAACTCTCACGCGTCAGCCTAAAGCACCAGCTCAATACCCCTAACAACGCCTCGTCGAGCATCCTCGATCCGCTTTCGCAAACCGTTCAATTTCCACTTTCTGAAATCGAACGCCTCGATTCCGAACGAGCCGAAAGCGACGCTCGTCGCCGCATCGTCGATCAACTCATCTTCGTGATCGACACAAAGTGGTCCGGCCAAGACGCGCAATCGTTATTTGCGTTCTTGCAAAACCAACTGCTCGAACTCGCACTTACGGACCTCTCGGAACCAGGGCAAGGCTATTGGTGGAAGTTCTTGATTCAAGCTTCGATCGCCCTTCGCGAATCCGCGGAACCAGGAGCTGATCCGATTCGGTTTCTTGAAGTGTACATGAGCGAATCGGGCGTCATCGACCCGAAGCCGGTTCTCGAAGTCATCCAATCTCAGAGCTACGTGGGCGGATGATCGAGGCAAAGCCCTCACTATCACGCCGTCAAAAAAACGACCGAGAGCGCGACGAAACCGCTTAGGCTGGAAATACAAAAACACTGATGCCCGCGATAAATCCGCAGAGCGCGACAAATCCAAGTCCCACTAAAATCGCACGATAACGACGAAGCTCATGCGTGGTTTCAGCGGTCGGCGGCTCCGCGGGCGATTGCACTTTTAGGAATACGAAACGCGGCGTAACGCCCGCGAGGAGGGCCAATTCCGTCGCGCAGATGCAGAGGGCTACACCCGAAGAAAGTGCGACGACGATATGTGCGATATGGCCGATCCCCATACATCGGTATCGGCCGAAATCGCGAAGGACTTAAAGTTTGATCTGGATCTTCGACTCGGGGCCCATCGTCGCGGAATCTCCTCCGGACGTCTGACTGGAGCTTTGGCCAGCCCCTTGGTCCTCGGCTTCAGAGCGCGCGCCGGCCTCTGGTTTTTTTAAAACCTCGACCTCCGCTACGATCCGAAATTTATGCTCTTCAACAAATCGCGAAGCTTCTTTTACAAAGTCGATTTTTGAAATGATGCCGATCACTTCGCGGCTCACTCGATTCATCAACTCTTCTTTCGAGCGGCTCGCGCCCTGAAGAAGCATATTGAGCGTCTCTTTAGGAAGATGCAGATCCGAAACGATGCGACGGATACTTTCTTCCGTCATGAAGGCCGCTGAAACCCCTGTCGCCAGAAGTTTCTTAATGGCCTCACCCATCTTCGTTCCACCCGTCGTGCTATCTGATTCGTCGTTCGTCATTTTCCGTACACCGCTTTAATGCGATTGTGATAAGCCGCCATCATCGCCGGCAGGTTGACGTTCAAAAGAGTCTTCGCGATCGGTCCGGGAACGAAAATCTTAAACGTCCCCTCAACCGCATACGTGCATCGGCACTTGCCACCACCCGCGTCCTCGATCTTCCAGCTCCCATCCATCGTCTTAAAGACATCGCCACTTGCGAAGGTCCATGAAACCAGTGACGGTGCCGCCTCGATCGTTTTCAACTGATACGTGATCGTTTTCACAACCGACACCTTATACTCAACGTATTTGGCTTCGCCGTCTTGCTTGACGACCTTGCATTCTTTTACGTCCGACAAGAACTCGGGGTAACTCGCATAATCGGTCACGAGTTTAAAAAACTCTTCCGGCGTACAATTGAACACTTCTGTGTGACTAGCCGCTGCCATATTACCTTCCTGCTTCTAATTTCTACTTCTTTTTGAAAAGAGCTTCCGCGGCCGCACGCAAGCGATCCCGCTCACTCACGAACTGATCGGCCGCAGCCCCAGTCCCCGCGGCGACCGTCGCAAGCTTCGCCTCAAAACGATCACAAAAATTCGCTCGTTCTTTTTCCTGAACACGCTCCGCCTGCGGCTCTCGACACTCGTTGTACGACTTCGCGTCGTAGTGCCGGCAGTTCTTGCAAACATGAACATCCGCCCCACAAGCGGCGCACTCGTCACGCCGCCCTGGCGTGCCCACGATCGAAATATCGGCGCCACATTGAAAGCAGATGATCTTAGCCACGGTTTCGCATCATCCCATCTGGTTTTTTCTCTAATGAATGCTCGGCTTCGATCGTGCGCACTGTTCCTGTCGCCGAACGCATTACAATCGAATGCGTCGAAGCACGATGACCAGGCAGGAAACGAACGCCCTGTAGCAAAGGCCCCGTCGTCACGCCCGTCGCGCAGAACATGACATC
>JAVFAU010000389.1:0-2842 GCA_034002335.1 Bdellovibrionales bacterium
TCCATGGATTGGAGAGGAGACTTCGATGCGCGCGACTCGACTTTCAATGAACTCGTTCGCTCTGACACTGAAATGTCAGGAAGAGGACCTTAGGTTTTTAAGAATGTTTGTGTTTCATGATCCGGCCTTGGTCGCTGTTCATCGCCAAACGACTCATCACGGAGGACTTTGTCCGGTCGTTCAATATGCGATGGAGATTTTCAGCGAAGCGATGCCGGTTGAAGAAAAGAGGGGAAATGAGAAAGCCGGATAGTATGCAGAGTCTCGCATTGAGTTTGATGTTGGGTCTAACCGTGATCGGGAGCTCCGCCTTGGGGAAGACGAAATCAGCCGCCGATGAGATTCATGCGATGAAGGGTTGCTACGAAGTGACTTTTGAGTTCGCGGAGACGTTCTCTCGCTTGGCCGATCATAAGGTTAAATCGGCTCCCTATAAGGAATCGGGTCTTGAATGGGTGGAACTCGATTTTGACACGAGAAACGAAATTCACCTTCAGCACGTTCTTCTCACGTCTGAAGGCCCTCTCAAGCACTGGCGTCAGGAATGGGTCCGCGCTCCGAAAGAAATTTGGACGTTTGAAGGCCGTGTGAGGTTTGACGACAAGGATGCGGGAGTTCGTTGGACAAAGTCGTCGCTTGCCAAGTCGCCTTCGGATGTCTGGCTTCAGAGAGTCACCCAGGTTGACGACTCTCCTCGCTACGAGTGTGCAGCTCGTTGGGTCAACACGGGATCGCGAGGTTACTGGGAATGCGAAGCCGCGGCTCCGCTTCCTCGCCGTGAGTTCACGAAACGCAGCGATTACGATATTCTTCGTCGCCGCAATCGCCATGAGAACGTGACGACGGGTTGGGCTCATGAACAAGATAATCTCAAGCTTCAATCGGTGAACAAAGTATCGGTGGCCGAAGAAAAAGGTGTGAACACCTATCGCAAGGTCGATGATGAAAGGTGCGCTCTAGCCAAGACGTGGTGGGCTGAAAATAAAGAAGCGTGGCATTTGATTCAAGGCGAGTGGCGCGGTTTGGCTAAAGCGCACTCGGAGCTTAAAATCAAAGGTATGGTCGACGGAAAACCTCTTTGGGAGAGACTCTTTGATTGGGCGAAAGCGCATCCGAAAGTGGAGGCGAGTTCAAAAGATCAGCTGCGAGCCGAGGTTCGCAGCATTCTCTCGACTCATGTTAGCGACGTTCAATAAGAGACGAAGCTTCTTTACGGACCTTTTTTAGGGTTTGGTACGCATCTTCTGCGTGGCGATGGCCAAACGCGATCGCCGCGACAGTCTTCCATCCCGTGTTCTCGAGTTTAAGAAGTTTGTCATAAGCTCTCGCATCGAGGCCTTCCATTGGGGTGGCATCGACGCCGACGAGGGCCGCAGTTTCGAGGGCGAAGCCCATTCCGATATAGGCTTGGCGTTGCGCCCATGTGTGACGGGCGTTTGGTTCAAGGCCCTGAACGACGTTTTTAACCAACATATCCTTAAAGCCCTGAAGCGAATCGAGATCGACGCCGCGAACTTCCGCGATTCGTTGCATGTAGGTATCGATATCTGTTTCAGAAACAGCATCGCGCGCCAGGAGCACGACATAGTGGCTGGCATCGGTGACCTGGGGCTGATTCCACGAGATTTCACGAAGCTGCGCGCGCAGGTCTTTGGATTCAATTAAAAGAGCCTTCCAGGGTTGCAGGCCGTACGAAGAAGGGGCTTGCAGGAGCGCCGTTTCGATTGCGCTCCACTCCTCTTTCGAGAGGGTTTTTGTGGGGTCATATTTTTTGGTAGCGTAACGCCAGTTGAGGGCGTTCTGGATGAGAGTCAGTTTCTGTTCCATAGGAGTCCTTTCAGCAGCTGATGGCCCGCTTTTGAGGCCATACATAATGTGCCACACATAGATACATTATATGAAAATCGCAAGAGAGGACAGGTGTTTAATGAAACAGTAACTGCCACAGTTTAATAAAACAGGGCTTTGTGCGTCTGGAAACCCTTTCCCACTACGGAATTGGACTGAATTTGGGGGATCGGGTATGATGGAGTAAAGGGAGACCTAAAAGGAGATGCGGCTTGGTTGATCAAAGGTTTGCTGTTTCAGTGCATATCATGACGGTCCTTGCGTTTGAGAATTGCTCGCGCGGCTCGCTCATGACGTCTGAAAAACTGGCGAGCAGCATTCGAACCAACCCGACCGTCGTGCGTCGCTTGGTGGCGCGTTTGACGGATGCGAACCTCGTGCGCTCTTACAAAGGGAAATCGGGTGGAATCGAACTCGCGCGCAAGGCCGACGAGATCAGTCTTCGCGATATCTATTCGGCCTCTTCCGAGAAGACCTTGCTCAAAGCTCGTAACAAGCGTCCGGCGCGCCAGTGCCCTGTGAGTTGCTCCATGGGAAAGCTGATGAAGGATGTTATTGACGGAGTCGAGACGAACTCCATGGACTATCTGGCGAAGATCTCTCTTGCCGACCTAGCTGCAAAAGTTTCTAAAGAATAGCCTTGATCCAGCGAACCCCGTCGGGCATATCTGGCGCATCCGTTTCTGTATGCGGAGAGGTGGCCGAGTGGCTGAAGGCGCACGACTCGAAATCGTGTAATGGCTAATACCCATTCGAGAGTTCGAATCTCTCCCTCTCCGCCAAATTTACTCACCAAGTTTAGATCAAAAAACGTAAGTATCGAAAAACACAACCAAAAGGTTTCAACCACTTAGAGAATCCGCAGTTGGAGCGCATCACGCTTCATCACGCGCAATCACGGAAGTTGGCTACATTCTGGCTATAGATTGGCTACACGAATTTGGCCCTCAATGCCCCCTCGCTTGCTCATCCTTTTAACTTTTCAACGGGCCAT
>JAVFAU010000390.1:0-2841 GCA_034002335.1 Bdellovibrionales bacterium
CCAAAATCTATGTTCTCGAATACTCCGGTGGCTCCGGCGCCCGCGCAGGGCCAAGCACAAGCCGCTAAACCAGCCGTCGACCCTAAAAAGGCGAGCGGAGGGGGACGATGAACGCGATCTTCACGAACGACTGGATTATGCTCCCCGTAATCGGTGGCTCCGCCTTTTTTGTCAGTTACCTCTGGGCGGACAAAATCATCGCATGGCTTCACAGGCAAAGCCTTGGCCAGCGTGAGGAAGTCTTGCGTTACCTCGAACTGATGTTCGTTGAAACAGATCGCTCGAAAGTCACGATGATGATGCTCACCTCGAGCTTCGGAATCGGCGCGCTCATCTTTCTTGTGCTGTGGCCAAACCTCACCGCGGGAATCGTGCTCGGCGGAGCGATCACAATCGCGATGTGGTCCGTTCCGAAGCTCGTCGTGCAAATGCTTTGGAATCGGCGCTGCAACACGTTCGTGGACCAAATGGTGGACGGCATGACGATGATGGCGAACGGAGTAAAAGCCGGACTCTCCGTTCAAAAATCGATGGAGCGAATTCAAAACAATCTCGGAAACCCGATTAGCCAAGAATTCGGACTCGTACTTTCACAAATTCGGATCGGTCGAAGCCTGCAGGAATCTCTTAACGAACTCGCCATTCGGATTCCACGCCAAGACGTGCAAATGTTCGTGACCTCGGTGAACATCCTGCAAGAAACCGGCGGCAATATGGGCGAGACCTTTAAGACTATTGTCGAGGTCGTTCGCGAACGCCAAAAAGTCGAAAAGAAAATCGAGGCGCTCACGGCCCAAGGTATGGCTCAAGGTACCATCATCGTAATGGTGCCCTTCGCCCTGCTACTTGTCTTCTGGGCGCTTGATCCGAATTACATCAAACCGTTATTCAGCACGACACTAGGCCTGATTGCGGTCGTGATCATGCTCGCTCTCCAAGTAATAGGTGGCGTAGCCATGAGGAAAATTATTAAAATTAATGTGTAGTACACTCGTACGTAGGCTTTGGGGGAATCTGCAATGCGCTTTATAAAATCAAGGAATCGATTAACGCGATCGACGGCTATCCTCGTCAGCGCTCTTCTTGCCACTTTTGCTACAAATACGGCGTCGGCCACTATCGACATGAAAAACGGAAACTACACCGAGTCCTGGATCGATTTTCAGGTCGCCGGTTCGGGATATTCCCTTCGAGTTCAACGCACGTACAACAGTCGCTCTGTCTTCAGCGGCATGTTCGGCTTCGGCATGTGTTCCGACTTCGAAACCACTCTCGATAAAACCCCAGAAGGAACTCTGAAGCTTCAAGAGTGCGGAGCCGGTCAGGAAATCACGTATCGCCTACAAGCCGGCGGAAAGAGCAACGCGGTCGATTCAACCGTGTCCGCAATCATCGCTCACTATAAGAAAACAAACCCGAACGCGGGAGCGAAATCGGTCGAAACGCTCCAAGAGCAACTGGTGAACAACGTCTCCCTACGCACCCGTTGGGCCAAACAAGCCGGCCTTAAGGAAGCGACAATCGCCAAGGGAACGACTTTCGTATCAGACACTCTGGAAATCGAGCGAATTCAATTTGATGGCGCTCAGTACACAAGATCTCTGGCCGATGGCTCCAGTCAGCGATTCAATGCGGCCGGCCGTCTCACGGCAATCTATGACAAGAACGGAAACTTCCTTCGTTTCACTTACGCAAACGACACAATCCGCGAAGCGATCGATAACACCGGAAAAAAACTGTCGTTCACGTACTATCCAACAAAACGCGTGAAAGACATCACTGGTCCCGGCGGAGTCAAAGTCGAGTACAAGTACAAGGGCGAAGACCTCGTTTCCGTCTTGAACATGTGGAAAAACACGTACACTTACGAGTACGACGAAAACCACAACATGACGAAAATCAATTTCCCCGACAAAACCTTCAAAGCGCTAACCTACAATCAGCAAAAAGACTGGGTCACGTCGTTTACAGATCGCGCGATCAACGGTCCCGCGTGCCAAGAGACCTACGATTACCAAACGGACAAAAACAACCCGAAGGATCACTTCTGGTCGACGGCCGTTAAAAAATGTGGAAATGAAATCAAGAACGAAGCTCGTTTTGAGTTTTGGTTGAAATCCCGTCCGGACGGTCAAAAATATCTCTCGCGCGTGTTGAACCGCTCGATGACCGAAACTCTCGACGTCACTTATCATCCCGAACTTGGACGTCCCACGTCGATTAAACGAAACTCGGTCACGACTGCGTTTGACTACTACAAAAACGGCCTTGTTCGCGAAAAGTCGACGGCGACAACGCGCATGACTTACGAATACAAAAATACCTTCAACAAGGTATCGAAGGTGGTCACTGAGTTCTTCGACATGAAGGGCAAAGTCGCGAAGAAGCGTGACACGACTTTTAACTACGATACTCGCGGCAACCTAATCGCCGCGCAGAACACGGATGGTCAAACAGTGCGTCTGACTTACGATCAGCGTGGCCGTATCGCGACGATCATCGATCAAGCGAAGAAGGAAGTTCAGATCAAGTACGAAGAGCGCACAGGACGACCTTCACAGATCACACGTCCAAAGGTAGGAACCATCGCGGTGACCTACAAAGCAAACGGCGAGATCAATAAAGTGGAAAGTAACGACGGACCGACGGTTGCCACGCAGGTCGCAAGTACGTTTAATAACCTTCTCGACATCATCGCGCCGGCGACGTCGGAAATGAACCTTTAGGCCTGGAGTTTGACGATGGAGAAAATCATGAAGCCTTCTTTTGAGCTCAGCTTAAAAACGATCCTTTTCGCAATACTGGGAACTTTCTTTGCCCTATCGTTTGCGGCCCCAATGG
>JAVFAU010000391.1:0-2826 GCA_034002335.1 Bdellovibrionales bacterium
GGCACTACGTTCATCTTCTACCGCACGAAGTCGCTCAGGCCGCCGAAGACGCGCGCGCGCGCGTCTTCATGCCGATTCACTGGGGCATGTACAGCATTTCGCTCCACGACTGGTTCGAGCCCGTGGCCAAAGCCGTTGAACTCGCAAAGGAACGAAAACTCAACATCGTGACTCCAAAGCTTGGCGAAATGTTTGCCGTCTCAAAAAGCCTCGGTATGAGTCAGAATCAAGACAAGTGGTGGGAATCACATCCCGACTTTATAGAAACAAAATCGCCTCGCAAATAGAAGACGACGAGTCGTTTCGCCCCAGTTCTCCATTCGCATTCTTCGCGAACGGCTCGGTATTGCCCGTCACCAGTGGCGTACCTCGTGCACATCCTTCTACTGAGTTACTTATGACCAAGTCCCTTAAGTAACCGATCACTACTCGATCACCACTCGAAAGGAGTCGCCGTATGAAAAACCAAAGTTCGATTCAATATACAGAAGTTCAATACGTGGAGCACGATGCCGGCCTCCAAGACGACGTTTCTCTAGCCGCCCTCTCCATAGAGTCGGCGGCTCAGTTTCTTTGTCGTATCGGCATTGCCGTCACCGGCATTCTAACCGTCGCGGCGCTTGCGTAGAGCCGCCGAACGCTTTTATCGACCGCTCTGTCGGGAATGGTACTCTAAGAACTTCGCAGCACCCTCTTCGCCCATGTAGTTTTTAAGCTGGGCGACCGACAACTCCGCTAGATCGGCGACGATCATTCCATCGAGAGCGTTGAACTCGCGATCGAAGTTAAACTTAAAGAACTTCGCGTTGAGTCCGGTGTAAATCGGTATCAACGGCGGCAATGAGGCTTTTCTGCCTTCGGCCTGTTCGATTTCTTCGATGCGCTTCGAAAGCATCTTCATATCCGGATTCGTCTCGATGAAAGCCATGTCGTCTGGGTGACGTTCATACGGACGCTCAAGCGGCGTCAAGGGGTGTACCTTATCCGCTTGTGTAGATGCATAGTTTCTCTCCAAGTAAGCCATCATCAAAGACTTCGAACGATCGCTGTATTCATTGCTGATGCTGACAGGACCCATCAGGCGCTTGTACTGCGGGTTCTCCATAACGAACCTGCCGATACCGCCAAAGAGCGCGAGAAGCGCGAACGAACGCTGATACTCAGGCACCACAAACGAACGACCAAGCTCCAGAGATACGGCCAAGTCGCCGCCTTTGACCAAAGCCGAATGATCAAAGAAGAGACTCGTGTACACGCCGTCGTACCCTTGCTCCTTCATGATTTCATCAATTCGACCCAGGCGATAAGCGCCCGCGATCGCACCATTTGTTTTATCAATCGCGACGAGGTGGTAATAATGCGGATCATACTGATCGATGTCTCGACTCTTCCCGGACCCCTCGCCCACTTCACGGAACGTAATCTCCCGCAAACGACCAAGCTCGCTCAGAACGTTCGGAATTTCAGTGCCTTTCGCGAGAAAAACCTTCATTCGTTTATTAGGGGTTTCCGGAGCCATGTCGTAAATCATGCGCGCCTTGGCGTCGAGCTCCGCTCGAATCACCGCCATATCGCCCGCTTCGGCAATCGGCAGAAGAACACGTTCAGTTCTCTCTACGACTTCTCTGTTCGTGTTTGCGCGTTCGGAGCGCGCGAGTTCCATTCCCGGCTGAATGTTGCCGCGGTTCGCTTTAAGATCATACGTGATGCGCTTGAGGTTTTGCATGACCCGCGCGGCGTTCCCCCAAGAGTTGACCTCTTGTCCAGAAAACGCCTGCCCCACAACTAGCCCAAGGCGACTGTCGACATGGCTGCCGATTTCCCGAACGTGAAACACAGCACCGATACCTTTACGAACGCCGCGTAGCTTGTTCGGCAAGAGATCCGCGATTCGAGTCATCGTATGGAATGTATGACTTGCTTGGCCTTCGACAAAGATCGGCAGAACCTGCGTTTCCGGAACCTTCAAAAGAAGATCAGCCACACCTTTTTTCCACGCTCCATCGCGAGCTTCTTTATCCAAAATCTTCTCTTTTCCAGAAACAGTTCCAGATGGAAAGATGATCATGGCTTTGCCGCTCTTCAAATGGTCTTCCATATCGCGCCTTGCGGCCACGTTCTCCATACGCGCAGAAGTTCCACCATACGGATTCGCAAAGATCGCGTTTTCCGCCATGTGCGGCACGACGCTAAGAAGATTCGTCATCACGACTTTAACATCGGGACGAACGCGCGAAACCGTTGCAGCTAGGGCGATGCCCTCGACCCCATTCAACGGGTGATTCGAAACAATCACAAGCGGCCCCGAGCGCGGCACGTGCGCCAACGCCTTTTCGTCGATTCTCACGTTCAGCCCAAATGCATCGTTGAGCTTAATCCAAAACGGCACGTTCACGCGCTCATCCGCGACCAAGCGCTTGGTTACAAGCTCGATGCGGTTCAAGCTCAAAGGTCGATAGAATAAACGCACCAAGGAGTTTAAGAAGCGACCTACGACGGATGGTGAGTTCGTGAGACGCACGTCCAAACGCCCCGTCTCCGTGATCACAACCGACGGTTTAAAGAACTTTTCCTTCGTAAAAAGGTCTTCACAGCGAAGTGTCGCAGCCCACACGGACGACGGCGCAAAAGCCACACTTGAGGCCCCAAGGCCGGCTGCGACGAGCGTGACACCCATAGACGTTGATATTACCGACGGAGCGACTGGTCCCGAGAACATTGCCACCTTCGCCAAAAGCACTGCCGTAATGATTTTCTTCATCACCGATCCTAAAATCACAATCTAACTAAAAAGTTATACCGACGTTCTGCAAGATGAGTGGTTTC
>JAVFAU010000392.1:0-2824 GCA_034002335.1 Bdellovibrionales bacterium
GTTTAAAGGGTCGACTGCTTTGGGTTCGTTGTTTGTTCAGCGGGGAAGATCACGATGTCGACACGGCGGTTCTGAGCCCGTCCTGCCTTCGACTTGTTGCTGGCAAGAGGGTTCGAGAAGCCCATGCCTTCAGCTTCGACCTCTTGAAAACCATTGGTTTTCAGATATGTCGCGACAGCTTCCGCGCGTTTTTCCGAGAGCTCTTGATTGATTTTGTCGCTACCGGTCGAATCTGTATGTCCTTCAACACGGATCGCGGCGGCGCCGAGTTCTTTTGCGACTTCGCTGACTTTCGAGAGAACAGGAAGTGCGGCTTCTGGGAGTTCCGCTTGTCCACTTTTGAAGCCGATGTTTTTTAGGCGGATGAGAAGGCTATCGCCTTGTTGGTAAGCTTCCGCTTCTTCGGCTCGAAACTGACGTCTTGCCGATTCAATCGCTTTTTGAAGAGCGACGGAAGATTCGGCTTTCACGAGCTCCTGTTGTTTTTCGTTCAACGAGGCTTCTTTCGCGTTCAAGGCGCTGCGTACGCGGGCCGTGTCGCTTTGAGTATTGGCTAGTTCTCTTTGGAGTCCCGTGATTTTTCGGTTCTGCATGACCAGTTGAAGGGCTGACGTCTCGGAGAGACGTGAGCCTGTTTCTTTGTGGTTTGTTTCGATTGTTTCCATCACCTCGTGAAGAAGAAGAGCATCTTCTTTTGCTTTCGCGGCATCTGCGGCATAGCCAGAGGGGTTTCGAACATTCGTCGAAATAACGTCTTCGGCGTGGTTCATCGAAACTTCCGCGCGCTTCAATGAATCCGGCGCTCGCGATTTGGCGCGCTCATTCTTAGCGGCATTGATTTGCGCTTTCGCATTTCCAAGCTCAGTTAAAATAACGGCTTTGCGCTCGAGCTCGATATAGCGAGCATGAACTTCGTTTTGTCGTTCGACGCTCAGTTTTGAAAGATCCTTTGCGTTTGAGCGAACCATTTTGTCGGCGGATCGAAGGTCCTTTGCAAGCTCGGGATGCATATCCGCTCCCGCTTGCATCGCGGCCCGGCGGGACTCAAGTATGGTCGGCGCGCGAAGCTTGCGCTCTTCGGCCTGGGTTTCCGCTTGATCAAGGTATGCTTGGGCATAGCGAAGATCGTCGATGATGCGCTCTTGTGATCGATTTTTCTCGAGACCTTTTTTCGCGTCGTGAAGGTAGCTCAGGCTGCGTTCGTAGTCGTCGGTCGCAAGGACGTCGACATCGGCGGTGCGGGCTTGTTTGAGTTCAGATTCAAGGCGTACGATTTCAGTTTGTGGATTTGCCGAGCTTGCGATGTCGGCCTTTTCGATTTTTGAAGCGCAGGCGGAAAGGGTTAAGCTCAGAAGGCCGATCAGGGTGCCTGTTCGCAAGAGTTGAGTTTGGTTTGTCATTGTTGTTGAACTCCTTTTTTTGTTTCACTCATTTGTGTTTTCGCTATTTTCACGTCATCACAAGCTCAGAACGGATCCAAAACAAAGCAGGGCCGCAGATTCAGATCTTGAATCGACGAATCAATAATTCGATGCGGTCCAAAGCAGATCTTTAGCGGGCCTTTAGCAGGATCCGTGTCGGAGATCGTAGAGTCGTATGGAACGTATAGCAGGTTCCGTTCCCAGCCTGAGAAGGCCGAAAACGTGCGAAACGACTGGAACGGGTGGAGGAATGCCCCGGCCGAACGGGGCGAAGTCCCCGTTCTGTCTCACGCTAGCTACGCTTAAGTTCGTAGCGAGTGAGAATTCGTTCGATTTGTTCTTTGGGGCCGCGAACATTTAAGACGACGCCGTCGCCATCGTAAGACTCGTCGAGGACTCGCAGAAGATCGCGAATCTCGCCGATGGCGCCCTTTGTTTGATAAGGGATGTGAAGAGTCGCGTCTGACATCGAGCTTTCGAAATGCGAAATGAGCTTGAGTCGAAGATCTGCGACGTCTTCGGGTGCATGAGCCGAGAGAAAGTAGGCATCTGGAAATTCGAACTTCAGCTTTTTCAGCTCAAGAGCGTCCAGACGATCGATCTTATTGAGAACCAGGCGACTTGGTATGTCTTCGACCCCGACCTCGGACAAAACGGAGCGAGTCACCTCAAGCTGCGTTCTGAAAGTCGTGTCGGAGGCGTCGACGACATAGAGTAGGAGCGAAGCATTCGCGGCTTCATCAAGCGTCGATTTAAAAGAGGCGACGAGGTCGTGAGGGAGCTTTTTGATAAAACCGACCGTGTCTGAAATCAGGATACGAGGACGCGATTCAGGGTAGAGAAGGCGAACCGTCGTATCGAGTGTCGCGAAAAGTTTGTCGGCAACGAGAACTTGGCTGCCGGTGAGCGCGCGCATAAGCGAGGACTTGCCCGCATTGGTGTAGCCGACGAGTGCGACGCATTGCTCGCGATCGCGGCGGGCACGGCGGGTGTCGTCTTCTTGCGCGATCGAGGCAAATTCATCTTTCAGTTCTTTGATGCGATCTCGGATATTGCGACGATCGAGCTCGAGGCTCGTCTCACCGGCCCCTTTGGCGCCGATGCCACCACCACCGCGGTCTTCTCCGCCGCCGGTCTCACGCAAGCGCGGAGCGACGTAAGTGAGGCGGGCGATTTCGACTTGGAGACGGGCCGCGCGCGTCTTTGCGTGACGACTGAAGATCTCGATAATGACCCCAGTGCGGTCTAGAACTTTAACCCCTGTCGCACTTTCGATGTTGCGGGTTTGGGAGGGCGAGAGTTCGCAGTCGAAGATCACGTATTGAGCTTGTTTCGTAGGAGCGGGTGCTGCCGTGACACTTTCAAAAGAATCATCATCAGAGTCGACCAGAGGCTCGCCAGAA
>JAVFAU010000393.1:0-2817 GCA_034002335.1 Bdellovibrionales bacterium
CGCCGTTAGACCTGCGCCGATGACGAAAGCGGATATGGATAGTTTCTTATCGTCACTTAAAGTTGAAAGATTACCCGCATCCGTCGCATCTTGAAAACTTTGAGTGAAGTACTCAAATTTTATCGAAAAATTCATATTATCCGTGATGTTGTAGGCGGGTCGCAAGCCGACTGCGTACGAGTTGTATGTCGCAAGTGTGTTGTTGCCGGAATAAAAGACGCCGGGATCGCCGTGATAATAGTCCTGATAAAACGACGCCTTTGATTGCGTGTAGAACCGAAGTGTTAAAGCCGTCTCGAACTTGCGGCTGAACTCTTTCGTGATGCGCTCGTCGACGGTGTGAGAGAGAATGCCCCAGCTATCTTGATAAAGGCGGTAGGAAGTCGCAAACGAGAGCTTCCAGCGTGGATTATAGAAGTTGTATTTGAAACCAAACGCATTTCGGTTTCGCGTTCGCGGATGGTTTTCGTTCAGTGCCACGATGCCGGAGCTTGTGATGAGCTTCGCTCGGCGGTAGGGACTGGCGATAAAACCGTTTTCAACCCTGAAGTCGTAGAGGACTTGAAACAACGCGTTTCGCGATATGATTTGCGAAAGTGAAATCGAGTAAACCTGATGATTCATGTCCTGCTTGAACGAAGCGTCCGCGCTAGACGTGATGACATCGGCGCCGGAGGAAAAGCCGAAACCAACCACGGTGTTTTTGGTGAAAAACTCGCGTGATCCGCCAGCGCTGACGATTCGAGAGCTGTAGTCCTTTTCGTCGGAGGTGACGAGACCGACCGAGAGAGTTCCATCTGGAATTTGAGTCTCGTAGTTGACTTGGAATTCGTTGCGAAGCTCCTCGATTTTTCCTTTTGAGGCGAATGTGCGGACTTCGCTTGACGCGCTGGTGAGAACGTCTTGAGCGAAATGTCCGGTGATCTTCATGCGATCTTCATTGAAGGTTGATCCGATCTCCATGGCTGGAGACATGACCTGGGTTTTGCCGTCATCGTAGTAGCGAAAAACGGTTGAAAACTCGCGTTCGGCCGCGACGTCCACGGGAAGGGCGAGAACAAGCGCCGTGATGACGAACGAAAACGAAACCCTTGTCATCATAGGCCGACCTCAAGGCTGAGCTGCGCACCGGTCGAGAGCAGGCTGTTGTTTGGATTGTGAATGGCGGACTGAATGACCGCGACGCCGAATGAGGCGAATCCTTCGAGGTTGTAGCGGAACCCGAGCGTCGCCGTCATAAGGATATTGAGTTTCTTGCTGCCCGCGAAGATTTCGTTTTCGGCGTTCGGGCTGAAGATGCCGATTCCGTAGGAGACAAAACCTGAGACGGACCCGAAAAGAAGAGAATCATTTCCGAGCTCGGCGCCGGCGACAAAGGCATCGGTGATAGGAGTCGTCCACTGACCGCCGAATCCTTTGGCGTAGAAACCGGGACTTAGGTAGTGCATGTACCCAACAGTCCAAAGAGTTTGTTTATCCTTGAGTGAACTGAACGTCACTTGGGCGGCCTTGCTGATCAGCGCGATGGCGCCGTATTTTGAAAGCTCATCTTCGTCTTCGTCGACCCCACCGATACGGATCGGGGCGTTGATCGGAATAAAGCCGATCGCACGATGGTCGTCTCCCTTGCGGACGAGGACTTTGTAGAAGCGTCCGGCGCGACTGTTGACGATTTCCTCGGCGGCTTTGATTTCAGTTTTATCGGGCAAAGTCGCGATGACTCGAAAGCGCTCTCCTGGTCCTGAATAGACCTGGATATCGTCGGCGAGAGTGGTCAAAGTCATAGCTGCGTATGCGTGCGAAGAGAAAAACACGAAAATCGAGAGCACACATGCTTTTGGTAAACTGAGAGCTGAGAACGATCTTTCCACGTTTAATATTGTCCGAGTGTCACAACGTCTGGTCAATGTTAGAGGATGAAGACAAGCCGTAGAAAATTGTTTTAACCTAAAAAGCATGAACGTGGATTCTTGTATGCATCGCTGGTCCTTTTCGTCTGATAGAAATCTGCAAGGTCTCCCGTGGCTCATTGCTGTGTTTCTTGTTCTTTTCTTGATAGAGCCCAGAGTTGTTTTCGACGGAACGGGACGTGCCTCGCAACACTGGGGTCCTGCGGCATACGCACAAGAGGATGAAGACGACGACGTTGACGAGGAAACTCCAACGCCAGACGAGATCGACAACATGGCCGATCCGGGCGGGCTTCCATCCACGGTCGAAGACGGCGAGACGGTTAGGCCCGTAAAAAAGGCGAGTGCGAAAAAGAAAACAGCGAAGGAGCGAGCGAAACCGGCTGCGAAGGCCACCAAGAAAGCAGTCAAGAGGCCTAAACCGAAGTCGAGCGTGAAGAGGGCCAAAGCCGCACCGGCAAAAAAGACGACAACCAAACCTGTTCGCCGACCCAAGAAAGCCGTCGAGGAGTCGTCCGCACCCGAAACGAGTGAAGACGAAGAGCCGGCGGACGATTCGGAATCGGCCTACGCGGAGGAAGACGATGGAGCCGAAGAGAGTCGCGAGGAAGCCGCGCCTCGAGATCCTGTTCGCGCCAATGCGACGGCTCGAGAGTTGGCCATACGAAAAGTCGGTCTCGCGCAAGTGACGGTGACTCGTTCGGCGCGTCGTTACGTGCCCAAAGACATGGAAAAGAGTTTACGCGAGACTCTTATTCAGGATTTGAATTCAAGAAGCTATTTTTCTGTGGCCCCTTTAAAGGGAGTCGCACGCATGACGGCATCGGATCGAGCGCTCGCGGGTATTCAGAGAAAAGAAGGTCTTGAAGGTGTTCTTGTCTTGCAGATCGGTTTGGAAGAGATTTAC
>JAVFAU010000394.1:0-2806 GCA_034002335.1 Bdellovibrionales bacterium
GTACGACGGCATGAAGCAGGTTCCGGCAAAAGAACTCGCGGCCGGCGACATCGCGATTGTCGCTGGTTTCGAGGAAATCGATATCGGCGACACGGTCACTTCGGTTGCGACGCCAAAGCCGCTTCCGCGTCTTGCGGTTGAGGAACCGACGGTTGCGATGATGCTTTCGGTAAACGATTCGCCGTTCGCGGGTCTCGAGGGCAAACACGTAACGTCTCGTAAAATCCTTGAGCGTCTCGAACTCGAGATTAAAACGAACGTCGCGATTCGCCTTGAAATGACGGACCGTCCGGAGACGTTTAAAATCCTTGGTCGCGGCGAATTGCAGCTCGGTGTTTTGGTCGAGCAAATGCGTCGTGAAGGTTACGAAGTTAAAATCGGTAAGCCGCAGGTTATCTTCAAAACGGTCGACGGCGTTCGTCAGGAACCGATGGAAACGGCGGTTGTCGACGTTGCGGAACAATACACGGGTGTTGTGACGGAGAAGATGGGGACTCGCAAAGGTGTTATGACGAACATGGTGAACAAAGGTTCGGGCCGCGTTCGCATCGAGTTCGAAGTTCCTTCGCGCGGTCTCATTGGCTATCGTTCCGAATTCCTGACCGATACTCGTGGAACGGGTCTTCTCAATACGCAGTTCTTGGGTTGGGATGCGTACAAGGGCGATATCATCTTCCGTAAGAACGGTTCGATGATTTCGGATCGTAAAGGCAAGTCGACAGCGTACGCGCTTTGGTATCTTGAAGAGCGTGGCAAAATCTTTATTCACCCAGGTACTGAAGTTTACGACGGTATGGTTATCGGCGAACACGCGAAAGAGAACGATCTTGTCGTGAACTGTACGCGTGAGAAAAAGCTTACGAACGTTCGCGCATCAGGTACGGACGAAGCGGTTAAGCTCACGCCGATCAAGCTCATGACGCTTGAACAGGCGATGGAATGGATCACGGACGATGAGTGTATCGAAGTCACTCCCGAGTCGATTCGTATCCGTTGTCGTGAACTTGATCCGCACAAGCGCAAGAAAACGGCGACAGCTGACTGATCCCGAGGTTCGTATGACGACCAAGCCTTATTCGGCTTGGTCGTTTTGCTCGAAACCTTCTTCCGAGGTCCCTTCTGGTATATTTTCCGAATCGTCCTCGCTTGCTCCGCTCTCTTCTTCGTAGAGTTCAGAGTCTTCGGCACCGTTTTCCAGATCGCTATCGAGACCGTCTTTGACTTCCGGCAAAGAGCTTGTGGGGCCGCCAAAGAGGCCTCGCACCTCGTAAAGAGCCGCGACTCTTTCGTCTTCTGAAATTCTCTTGAATCGCGCGAGTCGGTTTACGATTTCGGTCATGCGTTTATACGCGAAGGGCGTGAGCTGTTTTTTGTGGAAGCTCACCGAGTACTTTGCGGGATTAGGCAGAAGAAACGTCAACCACGCCGCCTGCGCCACGGAAAGCTGCGAAGGGTGGGTCTTGAAGTAGTGCGTGGAGGCCTGTCGAACGCCATATACGTTTTTATCGAACTCGACGACGTTCAAGTATTTTTCGAGCAGAAACTTTTTGTCGTACTGCCGTTCCAGGCGAATGGCGATCACGGCCTCCCGTGCTTTTCTCAAGAGAGATTTGTCGGCCGAAAGATAGACGTTTTTGGCGAGCTGTTGAGTGATTGTAGAGCCACCTCGCGCCAGACGTCCGCGTTCAATATTGGTTTCGAAACTTTTGCGAAGTTCGATCCAATCGATGCCTTCGTGATCCCAGAACGACGCGTCTTCAGAGACGACGACGGCGTTTTTCATGACGGGAGCTATTTGCGCGTAGGTCACATAATTTGCCGTTCCCGGGCACAGTGGTACGGAGAACATTTTCGCCGTAACGCAGCCCTTGAGGTCTTTGCCGTCGGGGATGGTGATAAAGAACAGCAGGATGGTTCCGCCTAGAAGAACAAGGGTGCAGATGCCGATGAGAATGGCCCATATCAAAGGAGTCGTTCGTCGCATTGGGCAAGAGTAACGCGTTTGGACCTTTACGAACAAATCGAAGTGAAAAAAAGACGAAAACTTTGGTAAACCCCGTGACGTAAAGCTGTACGGGGAGGGGATATGCGACACACCATGCGGGGTCTTGGGCACAAGGCGGTCGTTTTATTTGCGGCGTTGGGTTTATGCGGGCTTGCGGCTTGCACGAAGTCAGATCAAGGCTCGGATCAAGGCTCGGGGCGCGAAGCGGGCGAATCGTCGTCAGGCCAGAAGGTCACGATTGGGCTTGTGCTTGATAAAGGCGGTAAGGACGACAAGTCGTTTAATGCGGCCGCGGTGGCGGGTGCTTCACGGGCTAAAGAAGAATTCGGTCTTGTTGTACGCGATGTCGAAAGTCCCGATGACGCCGCCTTTGAGCCGGCTCTTCGTACATTCGCGGAGCGTGGATTCCCATTGGTGGTCGCCGTTGGTTTTGCTCAGGCGGACGCTTTAAAGAAGGTCGCGCCACAGTTTCCGCAAACGCATTTTGCAATCGTCGATGCCGTGGTGGATGCGCCGAACGTCGCAAGCCTGATGTTCAATGAGCACGAGGGCAGTTTCATGGTGGGTTATCTTGCGGGCTTGGCCACGAAGTCTGGAAAAGTCGGTTTTGTCGGCGGAATGGAAGTCGCGTTGATTCGCCGTTTTCTTATGGCTTACGAGGCGGGAGCGCGGGAGGCGCGTTCGGATATTCAGGTCATGAATAACTTTGTCGGCATTACGGCCGCGGCTTGGGCGAATCCGGCCCGAGGCAAGGAGCTGGCCTTGTCGCAGATCCGTCAGGGTGCGGATGTGTTGTTTCAT
>JAVFAU010000395.1:0-2793 GCA_034002335.1 Bdellovibrionales bacterium
TCTACCTGGCCGATATTCACATCCTTTTTGCCGATGGTTATGTCGTGAACATCTCACTTCCGATCTTAACCGTGTTCGCAGTCTTCGTAAGCACGACTTCCTACAAGTACTTCACCGAAGAACGAAAGAAACGAGCCCTTAAAGGAACCTTCGCAAAGTACGTTTCTCCGGCGGTCGTCGACGAAATCCTCAAAGACCCGGAAAACATCGAGCTCGGTGGAAAAAAAGTCGAACTGACCGTCATGTTTTCAGATGTTCGTGGGTTCACGACGATCTCCGAGAAGCTCGATCCACGGGCGCTCTCGGATCTTCTCAACAGCTACCTAACACCCATGACGGATCTCGTTTTTGAAACACGTGGCACCCTCGATAAGTACATGGGCGACGCGATCATGGCTTTTTGGGGCGCCCCGATTCACTTTGACGATCATGCCGAAAGGGCCGCTCATTGTGCCTTGTTGATGATCAAAAAACTTAAAGAGCTGCAACAAGACTACGCGACACGCGGACTTCCTGCGATCGATATCGGGATCGGCCTCAACACGGGCGATATGAGCGTCGGCAACATGGGCTCAAACACCGTCCGTAGCTATACCGTTATGGGCGATTCCGTAAACCTCGGATCACGCCTTGAAGGCATCAACAAAGAGTATGGCACGAGAATCATCGTGAGCGAGTTCACACACGCCAAAATCGCGAAAAACTACGTTACGCGCGAAGTCGATTGGGTTCGGGTAAAAGGAAAAGTTCAACCCGTGCGCATCTTCGAATTGATTGGAACAAAATCTCCGATGTCTGATCTTGCGGCATCTTCTGAAATGCTCGCTCTTTTGCCTGATTTCGAAACAGGCTTCCGCCTATATCACCAGCGAAACTTCGCCGAAGCCGTGACAGCCTTTACCCAAGCGCTCAACGCCAAGCCCGACGACTTCTGCTCCCAACTCTACATCGACCGTTGCCAAGAGTATCTCGACAACCCTCCGCCGCTTGATTGGGACGGTGTCTATACCATGAAAACAAAATGACACGAGCCCCGCAGTATCGCTAGGCTCGTTCTATGCTCGCCCGAACAGCTCGTCATTTTGCATCTTTTCTCGACCATGTTTCATCATGCCGAAATCTCGTACTGGCGATCTTCGTTCTCGCAACTCTCCTGAGCGGCGCACTGGCTCCAAACCCTGCTTTCGGTGCCGCGACGACAAAAGTCCTCACCAAAAGCGGTTCCCCCATTCTCATCTCGGCCACGACGATGTTCGGTGATTCGGAAAAGCAAACGATCGAGCTTGTCGGCGATGTCCAAATCACCTTCGAAGGCCAAACTCTGCGCTGCGACCGCGCTTTGCTAAATAAAGAAACCGGGCAACTGATAGCCGAAGGCAACCTCATTCTGGCGTCGCCGACGACCTATGTGGAAGGCACGCGAGCCGAACTCTCATACGAAGACAATACCGGACTTATCTTCGAAGGATTCGTGAAGTCCGGCCAAGTTTTGTTTGAAGGAAAAGTCCTTCGCAAAACGGGAAAAGACACCTACGAAGCCGAACGCGCGACCTACACGGCGTGTACGACATGCCCTCCGGCCTGGAGCTTTAGCGGCTCGAGGATCGACGCCGAAATGGGCGCCTACGCGCATATTCGAAGCGCCTGGTTTTATCTCGGCGGCATTCGCTTCTTCTGGTTCCCATACCTTGTTGTCCCATTGAAAAGCGAAAGGCAGACGGGGTTTCTTTTTCCTCTCTACGAAATTGATGGCGATAGCTTCGCAATCGGACTTCCTTTTTTCTGGGCTATCTCAAGAAGCCAAGATGCGACCCTTACAACGAAGCACTACTCTCGCCGCGGCTGGAAAGCTCTACTCAACTATCGGTACTTGCTGTCGGAAGAAAGTTCGGGGGAGCTGAACGCAGGCGGATTCATTCAGGATCGGCACTTTTCCGTCGACTCACAACCACCGAGCCAATCCGGAAACGAACGTTCGGGACGCTGGTTCATTCAACACGATCAGCTGTACAACCTACCTGGTGGTTTTATCAACCGAGCAAAGCTCGCACTGGTCTCCGATTTGCGTTATCCACGCGATTTCCCTGAGGAGATCCTTGGAGCCGGCGAGCCCGCACTTGAAAACCGCCTGTCTTTGACAAAAAATTCGGAATCGCTCCACTCAAGCATCGAAGCCGCCTACTACGTCAATCTCCTTAAGCACGATCCGCTTGAAAACAACAGCGATAGCGTCCATCGCTTCCCCGAGCTGCGACATTCGGGCACCGACCGCAGCATTCTAGGCTCACGCTTTTTTCTCAAATGGGATTTCAACTACATCAACTTCGCTCGCGAGGACTTTTCTTACGACGATGTGGTCGCGAACACAGGAGGACCACCGAAAGAAATCGATCGCTCACGAGGCGATATCAACCATGCTGGTTCTGGAGTCTTCAATCCTGAGACAGATGTGATACGCGCCGGTCAACGCCTTGATCTTCGTCCCGAACTATCAGCGCCGTTCCGCATCGGCCCTTATCTCGATGTCTTACCTTCGATTCAAATGCGGTACACACAGTACTCCTTTAACGTTACGACACCGGCAGGTAACGCATTCGACCCGATGCCCACGCGTCATTACATTCGCGGACGTCTCGCTATCCGCACACAGCTTTCACGCGTTTACGACCTCGGCTCTGAAGATGAAACTGGTGATGAAACTGGCGCAATCGAAGAAACGGATCGCTTTCCAGCAAGTGAAGCCGGTGTGTTTCAAGCTCTGCAGCCACCACCTCCACCTAAGCGCCCCCTTCT
>JAVFAU010000396.1:0-2790 GCA_034002335.1 Bdellovibrionales bacterium
TGTCGCAAGCGCAACAAGGGCTACAAGCAAGCCGGTCGACGACGCCTGGCTCACGACAAGAGTTCTTGTGGCCCAACCACGGGCCACGCATTGCGCGCCGATCAAGCTCAATGCGGGGGCTGCGAAAAGCGAACTTAAGAGGGTCCAACGATAAAGCCAGATGAGTTCCATTAGCTCAGACGAAATCATGCGCCCGGCTCCTTCTCAAATTCCTTCATGGTCACGACCTGAAGACTCACTGCCTCTGCGGGAGCGCGCAGTTTAAAGAGATCGGCCTCATGGCTTACGATCACCGCAGCATGTTTTTCGACTCGAGACCCAAGCCAAGCACACAAGCTCTCGACCAAAAGATGTTTGGCTTTGATATCCAAATGGTTTGTCGGTTCATCGAGAATAAGAAGGCTCGGTTCACTATCAAACGCATTCGCAAGCAGAACCCTTTGTCGTTCTCCACCGGAAGCCGAGTCCCAAAGTCGAGAAAGCTCAATGCCCTCCAAAAGAGCCGTCGCAGCGTCAGACGATGGCGAGCCGTTACTCCTGATGTCCGACAAAGTTACGGGTATCGCAAACCTCTGTGACGACATTTGTGGCAGAAAAACAGTTCGCACATTCTGAGCAAGCTCATACAAAGCACGCAGAGCCGACGTTTTACCGATACCGTTTGGTCCGGTGAGAATCGTGAGCTCTCCGGCTCGAACCGAGAAACTTAAAGGTAAACTGAGAGGACTTCCTTGCGGAGCCATCACGAAGTTCTGAAGTTTAAGAAGCTCTTCGCCTTGTTTCATGGTCAATTTCAACTTTAACTAAAAATCGTGTGCGGGATGCGCACCCATAATCGAGATCAGCTGCAATTCGATTTTTTGTTCATGACGAGTGTCGTCTCCTTGTCTGGTTTCCGCACCGAAAGTGTACGAAACTCGAAACGTCGAAAACTCCGAAGCCTTGTAACTGACGACAGGGACAGCCGCAAAGTCGAAGTTTTCGCGGCGCTCGCCGTTTAAAAATCGCGAACTAGGCGTCGTGAACCCATCTAGGCGCAACCCTGCCGACCAACCGGCATCTCCTACGGCAAAGTTAGAGAATACATAGCCGCCGATTTCTTCGGAATCAGGCAAAGAGGACGAACTCTGGCGACGATAGAACACTTCGCCCTGAACAAGCGTCGCGAGCTTACGACCCTCGCGGCGCTTGTATGTGAAGTCCACTCCCGCAAGCTGGGTGAGAATGCTATCGGCATCGGTGCGACCTAGGTAATTCAGACCCAAAAGAAATCCGCGGTTCGCGCCCAGGTCAAAAAAGAAAGACGGGTGGACATAGTGGGTGGCCATCATCGGACGGCGTCCTCCCGTGTGCGAATGACCGTACGTCCAGCCGTTCGTCATGCCCACGACGATATCGACGGGAACACCGTCTTCACCAAAGAGATTCAACACACGGCCGATCTCGCCTCCTGTATCAATCGCGGCTTCTTCAGAGAAAAAGACTTTCTGCATTTTAGGCGGCGACGTGAACGGCCAGTCGTGCGAGTGAGACTGATTCAACCGTCCCACGCCGAGTAAAAAACGACCGACTTTAAACCGTGTCTGCGGCAGAAGGCGCGTCGACGAGATCACGGCCTCATGGAGTTCCATTTCAATCACGCCGTTTTCATCGTGGCCGGCGATATTCACAAGAGCATCAAACAGCGGGTCGACGGGTGCAAACGCCGCGATCTCAAACCCACGAACGCGCAAGCGGCCCGTGTCGACCGGTGGGTTCTGCATTCCGAACTCTGCCACCAGATCAGCGGCCGCGAAAAGTTGAAGGCCCCCAAGCGAGTTGCCCTCGGCACCCTGAGCGTGAGCCGTTTGCACAGCCAAGACGGGCACAGAGACGAGTAAAATCGAAATCAGAAGACGACATGAATAGTTCATCCCTCTGTTCTAACGTCGTTTCGAGGCATCTGTCCAATCGCTTATTGCAACTAAATCGCAATATGCCGATTATGTAGTCACCCGTGTCTTTGAATCGCCAGACTGGGCGACCGGGGCTTCTTCAAAGATCTCGTTTTCGGCCTGGAGACGCCACATCTTGGCGTACTCGCCATTCATAGCCAAAAGCTCCTCATGTCGGCCACGCTCAACAACCTCGCCCTCTTTTAAGACGATGATGCAATCGGCCTCGACGACCGTTGAAAGCCGATGAGCGATCACCAAAGCCGTCCGATTTTTAGCGACTTCGCGGAGCGACTGCTGAATGCCTTGTTCTGTTTGGGTATCCAGCGCCGACGTCGCTTCGTCGAACACGAGAATCGCCGGGTTCTTTAAAATCGTCCGTGCGATCGCGACCCGCTGTTTTTCGCCGCCGGAGAGTTTGAGTCCGCGTTCACCCACAAGAGCCCCGTACCCTTGAGGAAGCCTTGCGATGAACTGATCGATCTTCGCGAGCTTGGCCGCTGTTTTCATTTCGCTCTCAGACGCATCCGGACGACCATACGATATATTGTAGCCGATTGTGTCGTTGAACAAGACCGTGTCTTGCGGAACGATTCCGATCGCCTTTCGTACGCTTGCTTGTTGCACGTGCCGCAGATCTTGTCCGTCAATGAGAACCGCTCCTTCGACCGGGTCATAAAACCGAAAGATCAACCGTGAAACCGTCGATTTTCCAGAGCCGGAAGGACCGACCAACGCCACTGTGTGTCCGCTTGGCACCGTGAAGCTTACGTTTTTTAAAATCGCCCGATCCGGCGAATAACTAAACGAAACATTTTTAAAATCGATGGCACCGCCTTGGATTTCCAGCTCAACC
>JAVFAU010000397.1:0-2787 GCA_034002335.1 Bdellovibrionales bacterium
GGGCGACCAGGAGCTCGCCCAAGCCTCTCCTTGCTCGCGAGCCGCACGAACAACCGTATGGATAAACAGGAGGTCTTCTTGGCTTTGTCGCGCCAGGCTTTGCTGTGCGAGTTCGCCACTCTCGCCGACCTCGATCGCTGGCAAACCGGAAACACGAACAGCTTGCACCTCGATCGCTTCAGTCATGCCCTATGCCCCTAAGAAGTTGCGCACACGATACTTGCGGCGGAGCACGGATCGCCACTCAAACAAACGGCGCTCCGTCTGCCCTTTGGCGAGCGCGGCCTTGATATTGTCTTTGAAGTTTTCAAACGGCATGTTCCCAAACCGCAGGCGATTTTTTTTGTAGTACTGAAGCGCCTCTGCATCGGTGATATGAACGAGCGCCGTATCGCTCTTCAAACGCTCCAAGGCCTGAGCCGCCAGCTTTCTTTCGATGATCCCACGGACCTCAACAAGAGTCGGCGCAAGTAGCTCCCAATCCGAATTACCCTTCCAGCCCTCCATCGCGAGCTTCGCCAAACGAGACACTTCGACCCCATTCGACGCGGTGTCGCGACCAACCTCGCCAATCGCCCCGGCCTCAAGGAAGACCGTCCACTCATCGAGCACCTTCAAAACTTGCGAAGGAAAAGCCGGATCGCTGAGCGCAATCAATCTCTGCTTCTTAAAGGCTCCAATCGCGATAGGCTGGTTCGCCTGGGCCGACAAAACATACGCCACGGCCTCATTGATTCGAACTTCACGCGAAGTCACCAAATGCGAACCGACTTCACCAACCGCTCGCGAAATCGAAACCATTTGTCCAGAACCAGTGCCGGAGGCCGAACTCGAAGCGCCGCCTCCCGATGCGCCCCCCGAAGAAGCCGTCGGTTGAGTCGCCGGCTTCACTTGGCCCGAAGGCGCCTGAGCCCACGCGTTTTGCGCAAGCAACAATAGACTCACGACAACGAACACCCCTCTCGGGATCATCCGTCCGCAAACACGGTCTCGCAGCCCTGACATGATCTTTGATTCACGAAAAAAAGAAAGCATGGAACAATTATGTTCCATGCTTTCTTCAGAGTCCAACGACTAATTAAAACGTGAACTTCCCGCTCAATTAGAACGTGAACTTCCCGCTCAACAACCCAAAGTAATATCCGATTTCTTCGACCGGCGTTCCTACTCGCGGCATCATGAACGACTGTTGATAATCGTTGTTTTCACGATGTGCGATGTTCTTCATGTACCGGAAGTCCACGCCGAGCGCGAATGCATCCGTCAACTGAATATCAAGCCCAACAAGGCCACCGATATCAAACGCATTTGACGAAACACTGTTCGTACCGCCGCCGTAGTAGTACTGCTGTTCGGCATAGCTACGATACGTGTATCCAGCCAGAACACCGACGAGAGGACGCACGCGACCACCCAAAATTTGATACTTCAAGGCCGCCGAAAAGTTATACTGAGTCATCGTCTTAAACGGTGGAGCCGCATACGAATAACCGTTCTGCATCGTTTCGATATCATATTCAGAGTACTGAAACGAACCTTCCGCAACAAGACGCTCTGGCGTGACGACACCAACCGCGAAGCCCGTCGCAAGATTACCGCGAACGTTCACCGCATCTGGATATTCACCGATACCAACGAGACCTTGAATGTAGAACGACGTCTTTGAATCGTCTTTCTTCGGGCGCATCTCTTCTAGAGCCGCACGCACTTCTTCTTTAACGTCGACTTTAGGTTCTTCCGCCTTTTGCACGACTTCAACGACAGGAACTGGGGCTTGAATCACCTGCACCTGCTGCGGAGCCTGCTGAACTGGCTGCTGCGAACCAAAACCGTTTCCGAACAAGCGCTCGCTGCGCGCGCGTTCGTCTTCAATACGGGCCGCTTCAAGCTTTTCAACAATTCGTTGTTCCGTTTGAACTTCAAGCGCTTGACGCTGACGACGAATACGCTCTGCCTGCGACGTAGAAAGAGGAGAGTCCTCGATCACATTCGCCGGCTGATCCTGAATGGCCGTCTGCGAAGACGTTTGAACCGCCTTCTGGTTATTAAGGATGACGATTCCCTGCGCCGGAGCTGCTTGAATCGAAGGAGCTTCCTCAATATGAGGCTGCGCCTGCGTGACTTCAATCAACTCGCCGGTCGATTCGTCGATTTGCACGAGACGCTTTTGAACCGTCTGCGCTTGAGCCTGAATGCCACCAAACACCATTAAGATGACCAAAGCTCTCATAAGGTTTTTCATAACCGTTTACTCCTCTCGGGAATTCGATAACCGTCTTTTCAGAGGCAAAGCATGTGCCATATCGCGTCAAAATCAGCCGTTTTGCCCTAAAAACGACCTCCGCCGTGTAATTTCGACCTGGCGGCCGAATGCCGGATCTCAAATTCGATAATTCACTGTCGGTCTTGAAGGCAGACTTGAAAGAAGTACTTGAGATGGACGCAAAGAGGCCCTATCGTGGCCCCTCTACGTCTCTTCCTTACTTAAATGTGCCTTGGTGGTGGAACTGGTAGACGCGCTGGACTCAAAATCCAGTGTCCGCAAGGACGTGGGAGTTCGAGTCTCCCCCGAGGCACCAAACTTTTTTCCTTAGTAAAATCAATAATTTAAAAACCTCAACAGACTTGGGTTCTACGGTTCTACTCACTCGATGGTGGAGCTTCGGTCAAATCCCAATACCTTCAAAGACTTAGCAATCGAAGTCTGTAGTTTTTAAAGCTCTTAAATCCGAAAGCCCTCTTCTGCAACAGCTTTGCAAGCCCGTTAAACCCTTCCGTTCGTCCATT
>JAVFAU010000398.1:0-2782 GCA_034002335.1 Bdellovibrionales bacterium
CCTGCGGCCTTTGATTTCAAATTCAACTTTCTTCATCACACGTTTCTCCAAGCATTTCTCGGGGCGTTATTGAGCGCGTCTTGAGCCGACTCAAACCAAACACTCCTGAGACCGGCAACGCTGGTTTCAGCCGTCGTTTTCGCAGCCCCCGTGAAACCTTGGCACCGCTGTTCGAACTCGAGCTGAATGTCAGTGCGATCGCGTGGCAATAGTCCCTCGGGAAAGTGCGTCCCGACAAACTGAGTTGTCATGGTGCCATCCACGAATTCAGGATGCGAGAGCATCTCTTTCAAAAAAGGAATGTTCGTATGAACCCCAAGCACCAACGACTCCGAAAGAGTCGCCTTCATTTTCTTAATTGCACGCAATCTCGTTTCATCCCAGACGATCACCTTTGCGATCATCGAGTCGTAAAAAGGCGTGACCTCGTCGCCCGCCTCGACGCCGGTTTCAAAACGACGCCCCGGCCCTTCCGGCCATTCCACGCCCAGCAATCGCCCCGTCGACGGAATACCACCGCGATACGGATCTTCCGCGTAGATGCGGCATTCGATAGAATGACCGTGCGGCACAAGCGACTCCTGCGACCAAACCCGAAACTCGCGAGCCGCGTTTAGGATTTGCGCTTTAACAAGGTCGACACCCAACACCATTTCAGTCACCGGGTGCTCGACTTGCAGCCTCGTATTCATTTCGAGAAAATAAAACTGTCCGTCTTGCAGAAGAAACTCGACCGTCCCGGCTCCTTCGTACTGCGCGCTTTCCGCCAAACGAACCGCGGTTTCACCCATCGCGCGCCGAAGCTCCGGAGTCATCGCGGGCGACAAGGCCTCCTCGATGATCTTTTGATGGCGACGTTGAACCGAGCACTCGCGCTCAAAAAGATACGAGACCTCGCCCGTGCAATCGCCGAAAACTTGAAACTCGATGTGTTTTGCGCGATCCAGGTACTTTTCTAGGAATACAATCGGTGAGCCGAATGCGGACTGCCCCTCACGCTGAGCCGACGCAATTTGTTCGGCGGCTTCCGCACGCGAACGAATCACCTTCATCCCGCGGCCACCGCCTCCGGCCGCCGCTTTCACGATCACCGGAAAACCAATGCGAACCGCCTCTTCGACCAATGTTTCAATGCGTTGGTCCGCTCCCGCGTATCCCGGAACCGTCGGCGCCTGGGCCGCTTCAACCGTTTTCTTCGCCGAGACTTTGTCGCCGACAGCGCGAATCGACGCAGGCTTGGGGCCGATGAAAATCATCCCCGCATCAATCACAGCCTGCGCGAAGTCCGCATTCTCGGAAAGAAAACCGAAACCCGGATGAACCGCATCCGCGCCCGCGGCCAACGCCCCATTCACCGTGTTCTCGATACTCAGGTAACTTAGGGCCGTCGCCGCCGGGCCGATGCAAACCTTGGCATCCGCCATTCTGTAGGCTCGTGTCGCGACGTCCGCTTCGGAGTGAAGAAGCACCGTGCGAATTCCCAACTCACGGCACGCGTGAATAATGCGAACCGCGACCTCTCCTCGATTTGCTATTGCTACCGTCTGAATACGTCTCATCACTACACTCGCCAATTCGGTTCACGTTTCGACAAAAAGGCTTGAAGCCCTTCTTGCCCTTCCTTGCTTGTTCTGCGTTCGGCAATCGCACCCGTTACGCGCGAACGCACACTCGTCGGATCAGACTGCCCGATATCGCCGAGCAATCTTTTCGTGTAACGAACCGCTTCAGGCCCCGCTTCGAGAATTGCGGCCACCACGGCTTCCTTTTCCCGACGAACGGCATCTGCTGTTCCCACAAAATGCAGAAGTCCGGCTTTTTGAGCTTGTTCAGCGTCAAACATTTCTCCGGTCATCATCCAGCGGCGCGCCCACAGCGAATCCATTTTCTGAAGAACAAACGGAGAAATGACCGCAGGCAGAATGCCTAAACGCACTTCAGAAAAACGAAACTTGGTTCCGACTTCAGCGAGCGCGATATCGGCGCAAGCCGTGATTCCGAGGGCTCCGCCCATAGCGTGCCCATGAACATGCACGACGACCGGCACATCACATTCACGCACCGAACGAAACATCTCGAACAGTTTCTCGGCGTCGTCACGGTTTTCATCTTGGGAAAACTTCGCCATCGATTGCATGTAACTCAAATCGGCACCGGAACAAAACGACGCGCCCTCTCCCGAAAGCACAACCGCGCTCACATCCGACCCAATGGAACGAAAGATGCCTGTCAGCTCTTCGATCGTTGTCGCATCAAACGCGTTGCGCACTTCGGGCCTCGCCAAAACGACTTTGAGAATCTTGCCTTCAGCACTTACCTTGATTCGGGTTAAGCCCGACCATGATTGTGACACTGTCGTCTCCTACATTCTGAACACGCCCTTACGGCGTGGCTCATAAGGCGCGTTGCACGTCGCAGACAGAGCAAGGGCCAATACTTGCCTTGTATCTTTTGGATCAATTATGCCATCGTCCCAAAGACGAGCCGTCGAATAATACGCGGAACTCTCTTCTTCGTATTTCTTCAGTGTCGGAGCTTTGAACGTCGCTTGATCTTTCTCCGACATCAGCGCACCCGGCTCCGCCGACGGATTCTTCTCGGCCAATTGAACGAGCTACACAGATAAACGAACATTCGCAGCCTGTTCGCCGCCCAACACCGAGATCCGAGCATTCGGCCACATCCAGAGGAATCGCGGTTGATACGCGCGTCCGCACATGCCGTAGTTACCCGCGCCGTAGGAACCGCCGATGATAATCGTGAACTTCGGAACCGATGCATT
>JAVFAU010000399.1:0-2781 GCA_034002335.1 Bdellovibrionales bacterium
GCTCTGAGGTATTGCTCGCGATGGTTGTGGAGCGTGGATTTTTGAATATCGTCGGTTTTCATCAAACGATTCTGAAAATCCTTTTCTTGTTCTTTCAGTGTCAGATCGTGAAGTTCGCGGCGCGATTCGACTTTTGTGCGAAGCAGGTCTTGTTCGGATTTCTCCTGGGAGTGAGCCATTGTGGCGCGCTCTTTGGCGCGAGCGTCGAAAGTTTCTTCTTGGCGTTTCGCTTCGGCTTCGAATTTAGATCGTCGTGCGGCAAGATCTTGTTCACCGGCCTTTTGCAGACGCTGAGTCTCGGCCGTGTACTGGGCGCGCATTTTTTCGCCGCTTTCGATGTAACGTTCGCGCGAGGAGCGCAGGTCATCGGCTTGCTTTTGCTCCAGCTCGGTGTGTTGCCGTTCGCTGCGCGCTTTTTCTTGCGCGTGAGCGCGGTTTGATTTGCTGCGAATATTCGTAAGCGTGGCGCCGAGACGTTCTTGCGAAGCTTCGATCTCTTTGTTCTCATTTTCGCGCAGGCGTTGCAGGGTTCGTTGCGAGCGTGCGCGATCGTTTTGAATTTCGTCCTCCGCCGATTCGCGGTTCGCGGCGGCTCGATTGCGAAGATGCGTGTATTCACGCGCGTTTTGATTGAGGACGTTTTGCTTGCGTAGCTCGGAGGAGCGATTGATTTGTTCAATCTGTTCGGCATTTGTTTGTTTGATGTGGCTAATCGCGGCTCGTCCCGATTCGCGGGCTTCGTGCTCAGTTCGTCGGTTGTTGTCGCGAATGCGCTTCATCTCGGCTTCGTGCTCAAGCTGAAGGGTTCGCGTGTCTCCGCGGCCAATCGAAACGTCTGACGCCATGAAAAGCGCTCCTTTGCTTTCACTTCTAGCGTAGCACGGTTTTTAAAGGCTGGAGCGCTGCCCTTACTATGGCCCGACCAAGGGCGCATTCTCGACTGGTCGTTCGGGGGGATCGCAGAGGCGACCGGTATGGTCGTTTCGCTCGTAACACATCCACGTGTCCTTAATTTCGATCGTTTCAGAGGGGCGCACGTATCGATATTGCGGGTATTGAAGGTGGTCGAGGGTGGTTCGCACTTCGCGTTGAGTTCCGGTGCCTGCGTCGGTGATTGTCAGTGTGAATACGCGATGCTCGCCGTGGGCGGGTTCAGGGTTCACGGACATGAGAGAGAAAAAAAAGAAGACGCACAACAAGCCGCCGGTAAATGGCGAAGCCGCCGGCCATGCACGGCCCCAGGGGGATTTATGGGGCCGTTTGAATGTCGTCGAAACCGGATTCATGAACGCTTATCGGCGTCCCGGTCTCAGTGCTTCAGATCAAAGTTCGCGAGAATCGTATTCTCGACGAGATGAAAATAGGCGCGAATCATAAGGTCGCGCTCCATGGCTCCGAGCGAGTCGAGATAACGCTCCTTTGCTTGGAGGGTCGACTTCTCAAGAAACGCCGTAAGAAGCCCTTGGACGCGCTCCATATTTTTGAGCGTGAAGAACTCTTGTTCGTCGGTTGGCACCATCATGACGCGTGCGACGTCTTTTTTGTCGAAGAGAAAGTGAACGCCAAGCGTGCTTTGGTGAATCAGATACTCGATCTGCGCCGTTTGGCTTTCGGTGGCTTTGGAGGTTTCGGTTTTCGCGATCACTTCGGGATCTTTTTCGCCGGCCTGATCGATAGGGAATGCGGAACTGAGCCGAGGGCCACGAGGGCCGCTCCTACGTCCATTGCTCATAAGCCTCCTTGCTTTTGTCGAGTCGTGTTCGAAATCCGTTTCAAAACGCGACAGTTTCATTTTGAGGAAGGAAGCCGATCGGACGCAAAGAAAATCTCGTTCTTAGTCTGAGAACCTCCTGAAAATGCTTATGGGTTACCCATAGTTCGCGTGATTTGACATGGTTTGCGATGGCACGGACAATAAAGAGACGGCTCCGTGTTTTTGGAGTCGAGAAGGGGGATCGACCTTCCACCACCCTCATAGAACGGTTCGCGGCCCATTTGGTGTTGTCGAACTCGAACCATGAAGGGGAGGAGCTTCGCTAAAATGACGTTGAACGGTTTGGCGTCAAAGCGGAAGCGCCCGCGACCTTGGTCTGGTTTGCGCGCCGAATAACCAGCTTGTAGGCGGAGGACGTATGTCTCAATCTTCTCATTCGGGTTCTAAAGTCGGCGCACGGTCGATGGCAAGGGCGGGTACGCGGTCGAATCTTGGAGCAGCTCGTAAAAGCAAGGGCCCAATCGTGAAAAATCCTATTGTGATCGACGAAGCTCATGGTCTCGTATTCGATACGGAACGTGAGATGTATGACTACTTCCAGCCGCAGATTCAGATGTTGGAAGCCGAGGTGTTGAGCCATCGGGTGGAGAGCGACATCTTGCCGGCGAACTTCTCGAAGTACGAAACTCTTCTGCAACAAGTGATCGACGATCCAGATGAAGTCTGGGAAGACGTGGTCTCCGTGCATGGCGTGAAGGTGACATGCTATGTCGGTCGTTACGTGACGGGCATGGGAGTTGATGCGAAGAGCGATAATAAGAAAAAGGCCGATTCAAAGGCCACGGCAAAAGAAGAAGATATTTACTACGTCGCTTTGACATACTCTGTTGAGGGGCGACCGAAATTTGTTTACCTGCACTTCCCATCGCGCGATCTTAAATTGGTCGATCGTTTTCGGCGGGGAGAGCTTTTGTACGACCGAGTGGTGAAAGAAGTGGAAAAAGGCGCAGTCGAGGGCGACGCTCTCTCTGAAGGTGATGTTTTGGCGGTCGGACTTTACAAGGCGA
>JAVFAU010000400.1:0-2779 GCA_034002335.1 Bdellovibrionales bacterium
GATCTCGATAGATGTATTGAATGACCTCTTCGCGACGTTCGTGTTCGAAGTCGATATCGATGTCAGGTGGCTCAGCTCGTTCGCGTGAAAGAAATCGCTCGAATAAAAGCCCGAGTTTGATGGGGTCGATCGATGTTAGGCCAAGTGTGAAGCAGACAATTGAATTGGCCGCGGATCCTCGGCCTTGGTGCAGGATATCTTTCGAGCGCGCGAAGTCGCAAATGTCCCACAAGGTTAAAAAGTAATCCTCATACTCAAGTTCGCGAATAATCGAAAGCTCGTGTTCAACTTGGTGCCGAGCTTTATCGAGCGTCGTTTGCGAGGTTTCTTTTTTGGGGTATCTCCAGTTGAAGCCGGTTTCCACGAGATCTCGCAGGTGTTGGGCCGATGTCTTTCCGGGAGGAAGGGTTTCTTGTGGGTATTTATAATGGAGCTCCGAGAGTGAAAAGCCGAGACGGTTTGATATTTCGACGGTGCGTGCGATGAGATCGGGCCGGTCTTGAAACAGGCGTTGAATTTCAGAAAGAGGCTTTAGGTGGCGCTCGGAATTTAAAGTCAGGACTGTTTTGGCTTGGTCGAGCGTGAGGCCATGTTGAATGCAGGTCATGACATCATGAAGGCGTTTGCGTGAAGGCTCATGATAGAGCGGTCGCTGTGTCGCAAAAAGCGTTAAGCCACTGGATCCGAACTTTCGTTCGAGATCCATAGCTTCGCGTGAGAGTTGTATGGATTCCCAAGTGAGATCGCGATGAACGGGAAGATAAAGTCGGTCTCCGAAAGCATCGACAAGTTTTCCGAGGTCCTTGAGGTTCCAAGGGGGATGAGGAATGGCGAGGAGCTCTCCGCTGGCTTGTCCCGCATCTTCGATCACATTTGAAAGGGAAAGTTTTAAATATCCCTTGGCGGCTGGGCGCTTGGCTTGCGTGATAAGTCTCGATAAGCGGGCGTAGCCTTCTTTTGAAATGGGTAGCAAGGTGACAGGGGAAGAGTCAAAAGGGGTCAGCTCAGCTCCAACATGATAGCGAAAATCCGCATTTTTACTGGCTGCAAAATGAGAGGCATCAAAGTGACTTGGTTTCTCGACGGCTTGATAACCGCGGGCGACGCCGTAAAGTCCATTGAGATCGCAAAGTGCAAGCCCTCGATAGCCGAGCTCCCTAGCTGTTAAAACCATTTCGTCCGGATGCGAGGCTCCTGCGAGAAACGAAAAACAGGAGCGCGCAAGAAGTTCGACGTAGTTATTTGATGAGGACTTCGGCTGCGGCGATGAGAAGAAGGAAGACCAAGGTGCCGCAGGCAAAGAGTAGTTCTTCTTGTGTTTCATAGGTTTTTATTTCGGGGATCTTCGTTTTTGTTTTGGGCCGATGGCTTTGGGAATATAACTTGAGAGTTTTCAATCAAAGGCTCCTTGTAAGAAAAATTCTTCGGACAATCGATCTTGAAAAATCCAGAGGTGTCTTCCGTTCTGATCGCGTGCGACAAAATAGTCGCGTGCGGCGGCTTCTGAATCTGGACCGTCGCGAACATCCCACCATGCGTGTTCGATTCGTTCGAGAGCAAGGGGGGAAGCCGGGGAGTTTTCTTGGAGACAGGGTTGCAAGGCCTTCGCTTGCAAGGATTCAATTCGTAAGGCTTGCACCTCGCTTGGCGAGAGGCGTTTTGGTTGCCGTAAAAGCAGCGCCGGACGAGGGGTCTTATGGAGTCCGTTCCCATATCGAAACAGAGGGCGATAACCGAGATCGTCGTTTTCGATTGCGATGCTATTGCCAGCAAGGGAGAGGATTGTGTTCGCTGTTGGGGCACTCGTCTCAAGACGCCAGGATTTTTCAGGTAAGATTTCGTCTTGAAGATGAGCAAATCCGGTCTCGGCGCCTTCTTGTCTCAGAAGACTGATTAAAAGGGCTATCTTTGTTTGATCGGAAGAAGCCTGATTTTGGAATTCATCTTGTGTTTCGATTTCATGGGCTGGCTCTATATCGAGTTCGACATCTTTGATGGGATTTAATAACTCGATTCGTTCAAGTCGGTTTTCCAGAAGAAGTTTGAAGAATCTGAGGTCTCGTGTCGGTGTGGAAGGTTCGATGTGAAAAACGTGCTCTTGCTCTGAGTATTCACAACGTAGGCAAACGCGCATGCGACGTACGACCAAGCGTCGCCCTTCGAGTCGTGCAAAAAGAGTCTGAATGGAGGTTTCGACTTCGTGAATGAGAATTGAAACCATCGAAACGGGAAAGTCCAAATGAGTTGAAGATGTCAATGGGGTTACGGGAATAAAGGGTGATATCGGCTGTGGCGCGTAGAAAGATTGTCCTTGAAGGTTTTTAAATAACTTGGAACCGATCTGTCCCCATCGTTCTGCGTAAACAGCTTCAGAGAAATGGCGAATATCCGAAACCCACTGAAGACCCAATAAGGCGAAGAAGTTCACGATAGATTCGATGCGATTCGCCGTCGGCTTATCCCAAGGTTCGAGACCTTCGAGGTGCAAAAGCGTGCTGAGAGGAAGACGGTTGAGGTCTGCGTAGGAGTGACCCGGATTTGAAATCCAAAAACCGTACTGCGTGGCGAAAGCCTGCGCGGTTTGTGGCGTGTCTGCGATGGCGACACGAACTTGTTGCCGAACCAATTTCGAAAGAAGCGAAAGAACGGACTCCAATAGATGTGCTTCGTTTTTGAAGTAGCGCTGGATCCAGGACGCGTTGGTCGCGATATCTAGAAAAAACCAATTTCCCACCTGTTCCGCATGCATCGATGAGCGTGTGGAAATACGTGGGGAAAA
>JAVFAU010000401.1:0-2768 GCA_034002335.1 Bdellovibrionales bacterium
CGATCTACGGTGGGGCGGCGGCGTATCCGATTTCGACGCATCATCGCGCGCTCGACATGAAGCTGTTTTTAAAGATCTCGCCCGAGCTTTACCTGAAACGTCTGATTGTGGGCGGTTTTGAAAAAGTCTACGAAATCGGTAAGAACTTCCGTAACGAAGGCATCGATCGCACGCACAATCCTGAATTCACGATGCTCGAGTGGTACGAGGCTTACACCGACTACAACTACCAGATGAAGCAGTTCGAAGAACTGATCGCGCATCTTGCGAAAACCATCACGGGATCGACGAAGGTGACGTACCAGGGAAAAGAAATCGATTTCACGCCGCCGTGGCGTCGTTTGACCGTTTACGACGGCATTCGCGAGTACGCGGGAATCGATCCGGAGACGGCGTCTCTTGAGGAGTTGTTCTCGAAAGCGAAGTCTCTTGGCAGTGAACTCGAGGCGCCGACGACGCGCGCTGAGATGGCGATGGAAATCTTTGATGGTGCGGTGGAGCCCGCTCTTTGGCAGCCGACGTTTGTCATGGATCATCCTGTTGAGATTTCACCGCTGACAAAAAAACATCGTACAAAGCCTGGGCTGGTTGAACGCTTTGAGCCTGTTTGCGCGTACATGGAAATCGGGAACTCCTATACGGAGCTAAATGATCCAGAAGACCAGTTGGCGCGCTTGCAGGAGCAAGAAAAACAGCGCCTGGTCGATGAAGAAGCGCAGCCGATGGATGAGGACTTCCTTCATGCCATCGATACGGGAATGCCGCCGACGGGCGGCGTCGGAGTCGGGCTTGAGCGGATCGTGATGCTTTTGACCGACCGGCCGTCGATTCGCGATATTCTTTTGTTTCCGACAATGCGTCGTTAGTGGAAGATAAAAGGCGGGGGATGAATGGGTGTCGATATGGATATCGATCGTAAGGCTAGAAGCTTTCAGCTTTTCATGGCGATAGGATTGCTGCTGGTGGCGGTTGGCTGCCAAACGAAGCCGACCGTTGTTCGAGAAACGGCCGAGCGCGGCTTTGGCGGTGAAAAGGCTCTTCTTGGCCCGATCACACTCGATGAAGCCGTCGTGGTTGTCGACACTCGTCCGAAGTTTGATTTTTCAATGGCGCGCATCCCGCGTTCGGTTTCAATCAATTGGGCCGACTATTCGGAGGCCGAGCCTAATAAACGAGGGTGGCCGCAGCGAGATATTTTCGCAGCGGCCCGTCGGCTCGCGCGTTTGGGAATCGCCCCTGATTCCAAAGTCGTCATTTTTGGTCAGGGCCTTGAAGGACAGGGTGAAGAGGGCAAAGTCGCGTGGCTTCTTGCCTACCTTGGTGTTGAAAATGTTCGTTTCGCTCGTTTTGGTTCGGTGAGAACCCGTATTACGACAGAAGCGATGCCGGAGTCTGTGGGTTCGGCGGGTGCGATGGGCGGAAGCCTTTTGGGTGACGATACATCCGGGTGGAACGATCCGTCTCGTTCGATGCAGCCTGCGGAAGCGCCGGTTGAGGCGAAGCCGATTTGGAAGCCTGAGGTCGCTTCGTCGTTGATCGTTCTACCTTCGGAACTAAAGGGTGCGATTCAAAACCGTGCCGTCGAGAAGCCATGGGCTTCAAAAGCGGCCGCCGAGCAGGGCGCGAAGCCGCGTCTTTATCGCATCATCGATGTGCGTCCTGAAAAGGAGTACCTCGGGCAGCGCGGTGGATTGCGTTCAAAAGCGATCCCCAACATCGACGCGGTCAATATTCCTTGGAAAGAGTTTTTTACACCCGATTTTCGACCTGATACGTCGCTTGTTGAGCGACTTCGGGCCGTCGGCATCGCCCCTGAGTATCGTATTGTCGTGATCGATAGCGACGGCGTCGCGAGTGCGGCTGTCACCATGGCGCTTCGGGCGTTCGGATACAGCGACGCCGGCAATTACGCCGGCGGTTACAACGATCTCATGCCGTAAAGATTATGCCGTAAAAGAGAGGCGGCTGTCGCGGCCTCGCGGTTTAGTCTTGGTTTGCGGGTTTGATTCGAAAGAGAATCGAACTCATGGCTTTCATCAGATCCGGATCGTATTTGGCGGCAAGTTTTGAACTCATAAACTCGACGGCCGATGTCGGCGACATGGGGTCGTTATAAGAACGTTTTGTCGTCAATGCATCGTAGGTATCGGTGATCGCGACAATGCGGGCCATCGGATGAATTTCATTGCCGGGTAATTGCTGGGGGTATCCGTTTCCTAAAAACGATTCGTGGTGCTCGAAGCAGCAGGCTTTCATGGCTTCGCTGACGCCGTATTCGTTTAAAATTTTAAGGCCGTATTGCGGGTGCTTTTGCATTTGCGCCCATTCGACGTCATCAAGAGGGCCTTGTTTGCAGATGATCTCCGCTTTGACGTGACGTTTTCCGATATCGTGAAAAAGCGCGCCGCGGCCGAGCTCTTGAAGCTCGTCACCGCTATAGCCAGCGACTTGCCCGAGGCCGAGCGAATAGATCGCGACGTCAAGGGAATGGTTGTACGTATAAAAATCGTGCGACGACAGACCGACGAGATGGCTCATCGCGGTTGGTTCTTGTTCCATGAATTCGATGAAGTTCGAAATCAGTTCGCGTGAGTCCGAGAGAGCCTCTTCGACATCTGGTTTCTCGAAAATTTCCTCGGCCAGCGTCATACTCGATTCGCGAAGGATATTGGCTTTCACTTTCACGTCTAGTGCGTCTTCGTTCATGCGGTCAAAGACGTAGCGTTTAATAAAAGCGCGCTTTTCATCGGGCACGTAGTACACGTCGG
>JAVFAU010000402.1:0-2767 GCA_034002335.1 Bdellovibrionales bacterium
TTGCAGATCCGCCGATGCCCTGGGCTTCAAGCGCAACCAAAATATTCTCAGTCACGGTCAAGCGCCGAATGATCGAGGCCTCTTGCGGCAAATAGATTAAACCAATAAGCGCTCGCTGATACATAGGAAGACCCGAAATCGACTGTTCTCCGAGGAGAATGTCACCTGAATCAGCCGCGACCAGTCCCACCACCATATAGAAACTCGTCGTCTTGCCCGCGCCGTTTGGACCAAGCAGTCCGACAACAGAACCGGATTGCACCTGAAAGGAAACCCCATCGACCACCTTGCGGGTCTTAAAGGTTTTGGCGATTCCACGTACCGTTAACTGCGTCATTGCCGTTTCGTTCCCTTCCCATCACTCGTTTGGCCGCCCGTCTGACCATTCGTTTCGCGATCCGTACGACTCGGATCAACCTGCGCTTTGGCATTGAGAACTTGAACCTGCTTTCCACCGTTCAAAAACACGATCTCATCGCCAATCAACTCGTCCTCCCGCTGAACTACCCGAGGTGAACCTCTGAAAACGTAGCGGTCGTCTTTAAAGAAAACAGAGAGCGAGCCACTTGTCGCATACTTGTCGGCATCCGTCACCCGCACGCCGCCCGCCACCATAACGGAATCTAAGTTCTCAGTCTGCGGATCGTATACAAATTTCGCCTCGGGCCCCGTGACACGCATGGTTTCGATATCAATCACCACGGCGCCCGACAACGTGGCACTATTGGTCTTGCCCGAAAACACGGCGCTTCGAGCCTGAATACGAGCGGTTCTTCCGCCGTGCACCTGGCGACGCGCTCTCACGTTTTGGTGCACGATCATCTGGTTGGTCGTCATGTCGGCGATCATGTTGTCGCCCGTCAAGAAAAGTCGACCGCCCTCGGAGTCGGCCGGCCCCTGCATATCAATCGCGTTCGGAGCTTTCAGCTTTTTCGCTTTTGGATCATAAAAAGCTGACTCAGAACGAAACACATATCCGTTCGACGAGCGCGTCACGACGTTTCCTTTGATCCACATCGCGTACGTCTCGGTCGTGACGCCGCCGGAGTCGCCCGTCACCGTATAGATCACACCGTTTGAAGCGTAAAATTTCGCCCGTACATTTTCGAGTGTCCATTCTTCAAGATCATTTGGGCGGTACGCCTTTTTGGCCCATAGTTCGACCTCTTTACCCGAGGCTTTCGCTTCGACCATATAAGCATCGACAACGACTTGCTGGGCGCCATTGCTCGCGCCCGAATCGGATGATGACGCCCCCTTGGTCGCAATCGGCCCCCGGCTCGCCGCCAATTCAAGCCCCTGGTCGAAAGGCTCGATATCTTGCGGCAACATAACGACGATTTGGACGACGACGATTAAAAATAGGAGCAAGGATATAACGAGGTTTCGCTTCGAAACCGAAGTACGAAGCCTTGCTGCTTTGGGCGCAGTGTCTCGATTTTGATCAGACTTGATCTCCATGCTGCTCAGATTAACGCAATGGTTCGTTCTCGACTTCAGAAAAACGCGTTTTCAACCGATAGCGTCACCATGAAGATCCTCTGGTTTGTTCACCGAGAAGGCACGGTATTGGGACCCTATACAACGGCGGAAGTCGAGAGCCGCATTTCGTCTGGATCACTCGGAGAGGATTCCATGATTTGGGCGCGAGGGACAAACGAATGGTCACCCGTCGCCAAGTGGAAAGCGCTCTCTTCGTCACTCGAAGAAAGCAGTAAGAAAAACAATAATCGCATTTGGTACTGCGACTCCGGCCTCGGGCACCCCGCAGGCCCGTTGAACCAAACGGAACTGATTGAACACCTCAAAGGAATCAATCGCTGGGACACGGTCACCCTCTGGGGCACAGGTCTCTCGAAGTGGTTGCCGCTCTTCGAGGTTCCCGAAGTCATGGATCTTGTCGGCATCAGTCGCAGAGCGCATCCTCGAGCGCCGCTTTTGGGACAGGCCGCTCTGACTCCTGTCGGAAGCACGATTCCCGCGCAACTCCTGCCAACCTTAACCGTGAGTATCGGCGGCTTTGGCGTGAAAAATGCGGGATTCTTGCATCGAGGCGATCTCGTTCAAATCTCGATCCGAAGTCGCGAAATTCCTTCGGCCGTCCACGCGACAGGCGAAGTTCTCTACGTCTCTCGCAATGGTGAAGCGGGAATCAAGTTCAGAGATCTGTCGACTGAAGCGCAGTCTGTTTTGTTTGACCACATCCGCAGATTCAACGAAGGCGTAACCTTGGTCGCCTAACCACATGCGCGGCCCACAAAAGACGGCGCATGTCTTTCGAACGCCTACTGACGTCGCTCTTCTTTCAAAACGGCGAAATTGATTTCTGAAGCACCCGCTTCAGTCAGCGTGTACATGACTTTTTTGACCGTGCCGGCATCGACCACCCGGTCGGCTTGCACCGTCACACGGCGAAAATCTTCTGGTTTCGCCTGCTCGACTCCACGCCCTTGCGAAACAGCTTGGCGAATTTGCGAAAGACCCGCCACTCGATTTCGTTCCTCTTGAATGCGAAACGCATCTTGAATACGCGCCTGAAGATTGTCGACAACCGTGACCTCAGGCAGCGCGCGGACTTCATCGATCGACGCGACTTGAAGTTTATCGACCATGATTCGGCCCTTTGCGATCACGACGACGGTCGCGGGCTTAAGTTCACGCACTTTCGCGGCCTTCGGAAGAACGACCTCATCCGACAACTCGATGACTTCGCCGGTCGTCTGATAGTTCTGAAGCAAGAATACGACGAGAACCGTGAACATATCGA
>JAVFAU010000403.1:0-2764 GCA_034002335.1 Bdellovibrionales bacterium
CGGAATTCTTGTTCCAAACAGAAGTACGACGACGAGTCGCCCTCAGTATGGAGTCAATGTTGGCGCTATGCTTGGTAGCGAATTGGCGTTTGGCGCTTATTATTTTGCCTCTCGCAAGGATGAGGCCGGCACTCAGGGCAAGTTCGACCTCGAGTTTTACGGCGTCGAAGGAACATTCCATTTCGAAGGTGAAGCAAAAGGGGCCTATTTTGGCGGTCGTTTGGGGTTATCAAAGATGGCCTACGGTTTGGAGCCGAATCAGGTTTCGGCGTCGCCGTTTCATATCGGTGTGATCGGCGGATATAACTACTGGTTGGCAAAGTCTCTGTCGATTGGGGGCGAGATCGGGCTTTACTCTGTGACCAAAGCTGAAGCGACATCTTTGTCGGGGACGACTGTTGCGGTCGATCGCTTTTCAGTTTTGAACTTTTTGGCGACAATCAAACTTTGGTTGTGATGGGAAGACGCCTTTTGGCCGACGCGAGCGAGGTTTGAATCGCCCGTCGAGCCGAGTTTGTTGAAGTTGAAAACGAGCCCGGTGTAGACGCTGCCGACGAGAAGAAGGGCCGAGAAGCTGGGGATATAGCTCATCAGAGCAGAGGAGATGGAACCAGCTGACTTTGCTTTTTGAGATCCTGATTGTGACATGTACCCCTATTTGAAGAGGGAATAGGGGTACGCGTCAAGAAAACATCTTTTGTCATTCGGTGTTTTTAGAAATCAGTGACGGCCTCTTCGACTGGACCGAGGGCTCGGCCGTATGTCTCGGAGATTGAAACCGCCTGAACCTTGTAGAGTGTATCGGGTTTCAGGCCGCGTATGCGAACGTCGTGAGTTGTGCGAAGAACGTTGTCCGATGTCGAGATAATTTGATTGCCGTCGTTGTCGGTTGCGATCAACTGACTTGTTGCAGGAATATTGGTCGTCCAATTTACAGCGAATCCGTCGGTAAAGCGTTCGAAGACACGGAATCCCGAGATCACGGGCGCTTCCCCGTCTTTACACGGATTAAAGACAGCTTCGTTTGCAAGGGCGTAATTCTCTTTCGTAAGGGGCTTCCAGTCGCGTGCAAGAAGGTCTTTGTAGGCTTTCTTGGGTTCAGAGCGATTGTTCGGATTAAACCAGGTCTCGTTTCCCTTCACCCCGCAGGCAGGGTCTTTACCGCCGCGATTGTCCGCACGGTCTTTGAATTCGCGCATAAGAACGATCAGTGAAATATGGTAGCGAGGTCCTTGATAATAGTCGATGACAACGGGAAGTTCCGTATCGGCATTCAGTGCGATCGGAGATCCGCCGCAGCCGAGACGGGTTTCATGGTCACCGTCGTTATCGACGTTGGCGCGGTACACGCCATCTTCATCTCGAATCTTCAAGACGGCGCCGTCGTCCGAGAGAAGAGCGAACTCGTAAAGCCCCGGCTTTTGGTCGGGAGCCAGGCGAAGAATCGACTTAAAGCGAAGCGCGAAGTATTCGATCAACGTCTCGCCATTGTCACTTTTTACGGTGTCACCGGCTTCATTCGAGAATCCGAGATCGAACATTCTTGTTGGAACATTCAAGTGTGTGAAAAACAAATCACGGTCCGACTTTTTGCCGTTGGCAATCATAGCGGATGTGGAATGTTGCCGAGGTTTGCCGGATTCCAGCTGCCAGAGTTCGGCTTTAAGTCCCTGGTTTGATCGAGGGTCGGGCTCTCCGCCCCAAGGATCACAGACTGTTTTTGTAACGGGATACATATTGACGTCCAATGCGGACATTTTGATTTCTTCTTTGGCAATCAGGCTTTCTGTCTGTGGTGCGCGTGTACATGCCGCCGTCAGCGTGAGTGATAAAATCGTGAAAGGGATAAGAGCGAGACTCGGTTTTGAAACGTACCACATATTAAAGACCTCCGTGCATGAGGTCATACTAAGCCCGTATTTTTCGAGTTTGGACTGTCAGAAGTTAAGCAGTTTCAATGAATTGTTACGACTTCCTCATGGTTTGGTTCTGGTCTCGAAACTCGTAAAAAAGATCGTCAAGAATCAATGAAATCGCGGGCGGTTTCTTAAACTTTATTCTGTTTCTGATACGTTCTTTCGGGCGTGCGCATGTCTCACGACGGTCTCGTGAATATGCTGGGTCGCCTGGAGATCGAGGCGAAACTCGTGCGATCGTTCGTGTCCTCGACGATCTGACCAGAGGGTATCGTGCGACTGAAAAAGATCGCCGCGTTCGAGACGGAAGTCCGCGACCGAAAAGTCAGAATTTTCAATTTGAAGACGTGAAAGGCGAGAGGGGAACCAGCTTATAAACTCTCGACTGGGGCCGCGGCAGATCATCTGCCGTATTTTGGTTTTCTCTTCCAAACGGTCGCCAATGACTCGTACCATGGCGGGACCCGAGACGTTTTTTTTCTTTTTGCGCGCAAGCAGATACGACACCGTGATGGTTCGGTTCTTCATCGGCAAGTGCGCCTCCATCTCGCTCCACCATGAAGGCAGTGCAGGAACGAGACGATCGTGACACCAATCTTTGTCGGAGTCTTTTAGAAGCGGGCAGTCGCCTGTGTGCGGGCATGGGGCCCAGAGATCAAAGCCATGCTGGAGCAAGATCTCGCGAAGAGCCTGAAGCTTGCGGCCATCTTGAGAGGTCGTGGGTTCGAGAATGAAAAGAGCTTCAAGAGTCGGGTTGTTTGCGAGAAGCCGTTCGAGCGTCTTTGCCGCGTTTGTTTCCGTTAGGTCATAAGACATGACGATGACGGTGTTGGTGAGTTCAATGGACG
>JAVFAU010000404.1:0-2762 GCA_034002335.1 Bdellovibrionales bacterium
TTCAGGAGGCTTTGTGCAGCGCGTGGGGTGGATTCGAATAGGCGCACTTGGTGACCTTTTGGTCGGACTTGCCGGACTCAAGGAAACATTGGAGCGTTGGCCGGAGGCCCGCGTATCTGTGATCGGGTCTCGGCTGTGGCTTCAGATTTTGCAACCAGGGTTCTGGCCGCAAATTGATCGAGTCGTTGTGGTTGAGAAGCGTGCTGTTGCGGCAGAGGTTTATGAGCTGGCGTTCAACGAGCGGGAGGGCCCCGCAGTTTGGCGAAGACGAGAGATGCTTGCGGGGCATACGTTACGTCGTGAGTTTAAATCCGGCTACGGTGTCGTTGTGAATACGCGGGTCGACTCGCCACGCCAGGGGTTCCCTGCTTTCTTGGGAGGTGTACCGGAGCGCTGGGGAGCTGCAGATGGCTTAGCTCGTTTGATATACAACAAGCGAGGAAGTCACTACGGCAAGGACCCTCTTCTGCATGAACGCGATGTCGCACTTTTGTTGATGGACGAAGCTGACGGCGTAATTTCACGTGATACTTCTGGATTGCAGAGTCGTATTGGGGCGAGTCCTCGTATCGCAAAATGGCGCAAACTCGGTTTGCCGTCGCCACGAAGTTTGTCTTTTGAGAGCGCTCATCGGATCACGGGAGAAAAGTTCTACTTTGCGGTGAATCCAACCTCAAGTCGTCGCGAAAAAGCGTGGCCGAGTCACGCGTTTCGAGAATTGCTTTTGAAGCTTCGGGGTGAAGGCTGTTTTCAGAACATCGTTCCGATTGTATTGGGGGCGCCGAATGAAACAGATTGGCTAAAGGAAGTCGCCGGCGATGACTTTCGCATTGTGCAACCACCAACGATCGGCGAGTTATTTGATGTCTTGGCCGGTGCCGCGTTTCTTCTCACCAATACAAGTTCGGTTCAATTTATTGCGGCGAGCACAGGAACGAAAACGATTACTTTGATGGGGAGAGCTCGTCCGGAGATTTGGGGACCTCTGGGGCCTGACGATGAGATCGTTCAGGGTCGTGAACCTGATGGACTTGAATCCATATTTGAACGCGAGAGACTGGCCTATGAGGCGATTTTAACTGAGGACGTTGCGGCATCTGTTCGGCGTATGATAGCGGCTGAGGGAAAAAGGGGCCTGAAATGAGTGCGGAGAGCGTGAATCGGTTCTGGTTTGAAGAAACCGATTCGAAGCAGTGGTTTATGAAAAGCGAAGAGTTTGACCATACGATTCGCACTCGGTTCCTAGGAGCTTATGAGCGGATCGTGCGGGGCGAGACGGCCTCATGGCGAACCTCTCCGCATGGGCGCTTGGCAGAGATTATTGTCTTGGATCAATTCGCGAGAAATATGTTTCGCGATACGCCTCAAGCTTTTGCCGCGGATGGTTTAGCGCTCTGGCTTTCGCGAGAAATGATTCGTCGGGGAGATGACCAGGCGCTGGAGATCGCGGCTCGCGCGTTTGTGTACATGCCCTTCATGCACAGTGAGAATCCTTTGGATCATGTCGAGGCGGTGCGGCTCTTTTCGCAGCCAGGTTTGGAATATAACCTAAAGTTCGAGCACCTGCACAAGGATATCGTGGATCGCTTCGGTCGTTATCCGCATCGCAATCAGGTATTAGGGCGCATCTCGACTCCCGAGGAAGTCGAGTTTTTGAAAACTGAAGGATCGTCATTTTAGGTTGTCTGACAGATCGCCTGCTCTTAGCTCCAGATGAACCGAATCGGCGTCTCGATTTCTGCCGAAATGCTTTTGGCGACCGGGCAGGTGCGGGCGATGGTTTCGAGTTTCTCGCGGGCGTCGACGGGAATGCCGGGCGGCATTTCGATTTCAACCGTGAGTTTTGAAATACGGCGCGGGTTCGTCGTCATTTCTTTTGTGACTTGAGCCTTCGCGCCTTGAAGGCTGATGTCGTCTTTTTCGGCGTTAATGGCCATGACGGTTAGCATGCAGCTTCCGAGAGCCGATGCGACAAGATCTGTCGGGGAAAATGACTCCCCGTTACCGTTATTGTCTTTAGGTGCATCGGTTTTAAGAACGGCTCCGGATGGTCCGTGCGTCAAGAGCGTGTGTTTTTCTCCGGAATGTGGAGCGCTTTGGTAGACAAATTCGACTTTGACCATACATTGTTCTCCAGGTGTAATTCTGCCCGAGGTATAAATCAGCCTGTGGTATAAACCAGCAGGAAGAGAGGATCAAAACATGACTGGTAATGACACTGGACGCTTTATGACGAGGCCCTTTAAACACATCGCACTATCGCTTTTGGCCGTCTGTTTTTTGTCGGGCTGCGGTGTTCAGTCTATTCCGATGGCAAAAAATGAAGTCGACGCGTCTTTGGCCGAGGTGACAAACCAATACAAGCGTCGCGCGGATCTGATTCCGAATTTGGTTTCGACGGTTAAAGGTTATGCGAAGCACGAGAACGAGACTTTGACGGGGGTAACCGAGGCGCGCGCGAAAGCGACGGCGATCACGATTGATCCGACGAACGCGACCCCCGAGCAGCTGCAAAAATTCGCGTCTGCACAAGGGCAACTGTCGCAAGCCCTGGGGCGATTACTGATGGTTTCGGAGAACTACCCGCAGTTGAAAGCCAACGAGAACTTTCGTGATCTTCAGGCGCAGCTTGAAGGAACGGAGAACCGGATCACAATCGCTCGTCAGCGCTACATTGAGACGATCAAAACATTCAATAACCTCGTGACGGTTTTCCCAACGAGCATCACGAACTCCTTGTTTTTCCGTCATCCGCCGATGCC
>JAVFAU010000405.1:0-2757 GCA_034002335.1 Bdellovibrionales bacterium
ATCGCATCTGGGTTCGGGTGAATGAAGTAGGGCATTGAGTAACGATGCCCGTTCGTTTCGCCCGCGTTGGCGATGTCATCCACAGGGTTCATCACGCGATGAGTGGTCGAAGGAATTACGTCGTTTGTGAGACGCGCGAGCATGTCTCCCGCATCGACAATCAAAGAGTTCGGGTCGGACTCGATCGGAAGCCACTTGCCGTCTCGATCTTTGAGTTGAAGGCCAGAAGCCGTCGCCGCTACAAGTATCGTGATGAGATTAATATCTTCGTGTGCCGCCGCTCGCACGCAACGAGGATCGACGCCTTCTGGGATCGGCGGATAATGAAGAAGGCGCAGGATCGAATTCCCTTCGCCCATCATTCGTGAAAAGAAATCTTTCGGTAGACCAAGCGGAAACGTCAGTGCTTCGAGCATGACTTTACCGGCTTCATCAAGCGCGTTGTAGATCTTGCTCATGACGCATCTGAAGTCAGGAAGCTCTTTAGGCCAAACGTTCGCTGGATAGATTGAAGAGTAGCGATGCCCGTCGGGCAAATCGCGTCCGACATGCCAGAACTCTTTTAGATCCATAACGGGAGAGTCTTTTGCGTGCTCTTGACCAAAAGGAGTGTAGCCGCGTTGGAAGCCATTTTCTTTAAGCGCATAGCGCATCTTGGTTTCTGTCTCGAGAGCGAAGAGTTCTTCGAGGAGCGCGTAGGCATTGTTGAGAAGGGCATCGGGAATAGGATGGTCTTTGAGGACGATGAACCCGTAGTCTTTCATGCCATGAAAAAACTGATCGATAAAGCGCTGGCGATCGGTGTTTGAACCCTCGATGTAGCTGTTGAGACTGAGTTCTGGCACTTTACGAAGCGTGTCTGCCGCATTCTTCTTTTGCACAGAGCTTGTGTGTGTCACTGGTGACGTGAGTGTTTCTTCCATAGTTTGAGCACAATACTGAGATCAAACGGCCTCTTTCAAGACTCTTTTGGTGGCCAGGCTTCAATTCCTTCGATTCTAGCGCGGCGCTGTGAGTTCTCAGTCACGGGAGGCAGCATAACGAAGATGACGTTCCAGTCTTTAAAACGAAACCCGTAACGCTTGGTATAAGGGTCGGGGTTGTCGGCTGTGCCTCGATAGGCGACAGGTCGTGGATCGAGCTCCAAGATCTTTTCGATCGCTCCGCGTGTGGAGAGTCGTTCGTTTTCACCGTCCACGAACTGTGCGAGTTCTTGAAGCGCCCGCGGGCTCCATTCGACATCGACGGTTTTTACGGGCACGGCGGCGCTCCAGCCTTCGTGTGCGTCCGCCAAGGATTCGACACTTGGCAAATACGGTTTGATATCAAGCACGGGGGTTCCGTCGATCACATCGAGGCCGCGGATGTGAATGTGACGTCCGACGATGCGTTCGATTGCGACAAGCGAAAGGCCGATTGGGTTGGGACGGTGGGGACTTCTGGTCGCGAAAACGCCAATGGATTTTCCCTGAAGCCGTGGTGGGTGCACTTTTGTTTTGAGATTCGGTTTGCCCGTGCGCACCGATTCGTTTTCGTGAAAAACAAATACGATCCAGGCGTGCGAGTAATCCGAGAGTCCTTCGAGGGAGTCCGGATTCAAGTCGTCGCGCAAGAGAATGGAACCCTTCGTTTCTGAAACGAGGCCTGGCTGGCGAGGGGTGCCGAACTTTTCTTTGTAGGGGGAGTTCACCCATCCGATGGGGTGAAATTCGAAAGAAGCGGGCGTCTCGTGGGCGCCCTGCTTGGACGTGTGATTTGCGGATGGAGGATTTGTTTTCACCCCATCCGCATAGACGGATTAGAAGCCAAAGCCAAGTTTGAAGTTGAAGCTATCGGTTTCGAAAACCCGTGAGTACTCGAGACCGAACTTAAACCCGACGAGACTTGCGTTCACACCTGCGAGAAACTGAAAGCTTGATGGCGAGCTTTCCGCGCTCTGAGACGTCGTGAGCGTTGGGTCGAAGATCGTTCCGGTTGGGTGGCCGGAAACCTTCAGCTTGCCTGTTGCGTTGACCGTTCCGATACCGATGTAAGGCTCAACAAAAGGAAGGCTGGGGCTCGCCAAAAGCTGAAGACCGAACTGGCTGTTGTCTTGAGTGACCGTGACATCCGTGCTGATGCCGCCAGTGGATACGTTTTGAAGCTTTTGTTTAAATGAGAGTTCGTTTTGTGTGACGAAGGCGCGTACGGCGAGGTTGAACGGCAAAACCGGAAGGACGTCGTTGGCTGTCCACTTGATGGCTCCGCCGAACTGTTGGTATTTCACGTCGCCGATTTCGACACTAGGGAAAAGCAGAACTTCGCCTGTGATGCCGAATGGAACCGAAACAGCCGCAAGAATCGAAGCGTGCGGAAGACGACCGACATCCGCTGAGGCATCGACGGACTTTGAGATCGAGTTGATTTCGGGCGTGCTTGTGAGACCGCCGACCAAACCGATTTCGAATCCAAAAACATCTCCGAGTGAGCCCGCACCCGTAACGGAGTGGTAGCTTGAGTTTCCAGAGAGTTCGCGAATGACTTTGTCGAACTTGTCTTTGTTAAGGCCATCAAAGGCAGGGCCTGATGCGTGTGAAACCGGAACTCCGATGATAAGAGCCCCAGCGAGTGCAAGCGTGCAGGTCATTGATGTCGTTAGGTTTTTCGAAAAGAAAAAGCGTCGTGCTTTCATAAATACCCTCCAAGTCTGGTACCCCTCTATTCCACCTGGGAAAAAGGGGACGGACAAGGACCAGGTCTAGGAGCATTTTCAATTGT
>JAVFAU010000406.1:0-2754 GCA_034002335.1 Bdellovibrionales bacterium
GAGCCAAAGGAACATCACGAACACGGAAAGCGAGATGACCTCTTGCATGATTCTCAGCTGAGCTATGCTGAACTGGGTGGCGCCAAGACGGTTCGCAGGAACCTGTAGGCAATATTCAAAAAACGCAATGCCCCAGCTTGCTGCGATCACGTACCAAAGAGGTTTGAGCGCCATCGACTTAAGGTGCCCATACCACGCGAACGTCATGAATATGTTCGCACCCGTGAGCAGTGCGATGGTTGTAAGACTCAGCTGAATATTCATATTTGAGCCTGGTTCTTAGATGTGTGTTCTTATCTTCCGCCGGCTGCGGCTTCCCCGCGAGGATCCGCTGCGGCCTCTAGAATTCCATCAGGGTTTTGTTTAACAAGGTAGACCTTTGCGATCCAATCTTTGCGAGAGCTCTCGGCGATGTTGTGACCGATTTTCTTGAGATTGGCGATGATCTCAGGTGCGATCTTTTTTGTATCAAAGAACAAAGTGTCGGGAAGAAACTGATGGTGAACTCGAGGTTGCACGACGGCTTCTTCTGCGTCGGCTTCTTGTGTGAGTGTTCGGATGATCGCTTGGAACACGGCGCTTGGGATGCGCGGGCCTCCCGGGGCGCCGAGAGTCGCGACAAAGCGACCGTCTTTTTCGATGATGGTCGGACTCATCGACGAGAGCGGGCGCTTTCCCGGTGCGACGGCGTTGGCTTCGCCTTGGATCAGGCCATATTGATTCGGCACGCCTGGTTGAGTCGCGAAGTCGTCCATTTCATCGTTCATCGCGATGCCGAATCGTGGTGAAACCACGCTGCTTCCATAGCTGCCATTGAGCGTGACTGTGAACGCGACGGCATTGCCTTCTTGGTCGGCGATCGAAAAGTGCGTGGTCTCGGTTTTTTCTTTTGCTGGTGTTGGCGCGGTCATGGCCTCTTTCAAGTCGGGCGATCGCGTCGATTTAACTTCGAGAGCGCGGTCTGTCGCGACAAGTCCCGCCAAGCGATCAAGACGATCTGGAGTCAGCAGGCGAACGCTGAGGTCCGACATCGAGCTCGTGCCCATTGGATCACCCATCTGTCCGCGCGCGGCGAAGGCGAGCTTCAGGGATTCCGCCCAAAGATGGGCCTCTTGAGTCGAGAGCGGTTGTGGAATGCCGAAACGTTTTTCAAGACGATCCACAAGTTCCAAACCTTGCGCGATAATGAGACCGCCGCTCGAAGGCGGGGGCATGAGCGCCAGTTGATATCCGCGCCATGTTCGGCGAAGCGGTTCGCGCCAGGCGACCTTGTAGCTCTTCAAATCCTCGAGCTCCATAACGCCGTCCGTATCCTTAACGGCTTTCACGATATCTTGAGCGATCATGCCGTTATAAAAATCCGCGGCCCCTCGGTCGCGCAGGCGCTTGAGAGCGGCCGCTAGCTTGGGTTGCTTAAGCGTATCGCCGGGGAGCAAGGGTTCGTAGCGCTTCACCGGTGGCTTTGATTTATCCCAACCGACGCGGCCGAAAATTTCTTTACCAGCTTCGTTGAATGAGTCGAGTTTACGAGCCGTAAGTGAAGCCCATTCACCGCTCACTGGAAAACCCTGTTCTGCGAGACGAATCGCGGGAGCGAAAAGTCGCTTCCAGGGAAGTTTGCCGTAACGCTTATGAAGTTCCGAGAGGCCCGCTGGAACGCCTGGCACTCCCGAGGCGAGTCCGCCGTCGGTTGCGGCCTTTGGATCTTTGCCGATGAAGGTTGCACGTGACGTCGCTTTAGGGGCGACTTCGCGGAAGTCTAAAACTTCGATCGTCGCTGGGGCGCCGGGATTGCTTTTTCGAATGATGGCGAATCCTCCGCCTCCAAGCGAGGCGTAGTACGGATGAGTCACCGCCATTGAAAGGGCGATGGCGACGGTTTGATCAAAAAGATTTCCGCCAGCGGTCGCGATTTCCGCCGCGATATCGGCCGCGTAGGGAGAAGGGCTTGCGACAGCGAACTTCTGCGAGCGATGAGGCAGGGCCTGAGCCGAGAGTGAAAGGAGCGCCGAAATCAGCGCTGCAACCAAGGGCATCGTGCTTGAAGTCAGTGGGGTTGCGCGCTTCTTCAGGAGTGTTGTCATGGGAGTGTGAAACGGCGTTTTTTTCATCATAGGCCCCTTCTCGATCGAAAAACGAGGTGTTTGTGATGGACGCCCCTATCATTCAACAATTTCCTCTAAAGCGCACGGATCTTTCGTGCTAGGCTCCGTGGCGTTTATGGACCAATCGAACCCGTCTGAATAATCTAGAATTCGTCGCCCGCGACTTGTTGAAACCAAAACGCTTCCGAACCCGACGGAATACGTGGTTGCCTTGAACGGTGAGTACGCGGATTGGGCCTACGATGAAGAGCGAGCCAAAGAGCATCGCGGTCAGTGGCGACGTCTTTACAAGGTGGATGACGAGCATCCGCTGGATCTCGAAATTGGAACAGGTAACGGGTATTTCTTCGCGCATCGCGCGGTTGCGGAACCGACTCGCTCGCTGATCGGCATGGAAGTAAAGTACAAGCCGCTGATTCAATCGATACGGAGAGCGCGCCGTGACGGTGCCGAGAATGCGCGTATCGTACGTTACGACGCTTCCTGCCTTGAAGACATCTTTGGGTCTGAAGAACTGAATCATGTGTTCATTCATCACCCAGATCCTTGGCCGCGGCAGCGCGATTGGAAACATCGTCTGATTCAAGATGAATTTTTAGAAATCCTGTGGGGTCTGATGCGACCGGGTTCGTTCGTTAATTTTAAGACG
>JAVFAU010000407.1:0-2743 GCA_034002335.1 Bdellovibrionales bacterium
CCCACGTCCTGAAATCGTGGCCCGAACGCCAACCACAACTAGCTCATCAGGAGATCGCCACTGCATGCGAAAGCTCGGGAAGAAGACTCGTTCGCCCGAAACGTCCATGTTCGCAAATTCGGCGTCCGCGGTTTTTGCCGCGGTTTCCGCCACGCAGCTGCTCCCGCGACCCGCGACAATGTAGACCTTAGAAGGAACGACCGCCAGACCAAGTTCCGCGCCGGCATCGTTCGTGGCGCCACACCCACCGACAACAAGGGGCAACGCCCCCACGAAAACAAGCGCCTTGGCCCGAGATTCGATAAATCGTTTTTTAGCAAAAGCCATGAGCTTCATACCGAAAACTCCTACCCCTATTGTACGCGACTTCCCTGCGGAAGCGTACGATCTGCATTCAAAATTCTCGGAGTGAGAAACACGAGCAGTTCGTTGCGCACGTTTTTCACCTCACGAGACTTAAACAACCAACCCAAAACCGGCACGTGCCGCAGAATCGGTGTGCCCACCTCTGATTCGTTCTGATCGGCTTGGTAGATACCACCGATCACCGTTGTTTGGCCGTTCTTCACCATGACGTTCGTTTTAATATCACGCGATTCGATTGAGGCTTCGGTCTCCGAAGAACCCGCTTGGAATTCACGACGGAACTCGATGTTCATAAGAACTTCACCACTCGGCGTAATTTGCGGCGTCACCTGAAGTCTCGTCGGGACAGGACGGAACGTCGTTGTAATCGTCGTGTTTTGCGCGCTTTCCGTACGCGAAGTGATCGCGATGTTCACCGACTGTTCGATGGTCGCCTGCTGGGAGTTCATCGTAACGACTCGCGGAGAGGAGATAACCCGCGCATGTTGCTCTCTCTCGAGAAGCGAGAGCTTCGCATCCAAGTCACCCAGGAACTCAAGTGTTCCCAAACGAAGGTCAACAGTCGTCGAACCGCCTGTCGTAAGACCGGGGCTGATTCGCGAACGATGCCCAAGGCGACCATTGCCGAAACTGATGTCCGAACCGACATGTCCCCAGTTCACGCCAAAGGCACGAGTCGCGTCTTCACGCGCTTCTACGATTTTTCCCTCGATCATAACTTGGAGGGGCGGTGTATCCAGAGCTTTTACCAACTGTTCGATGCGCTTTACGTTGTCCTCGGTATCGGTGACGATCAATGAACTTGAACGTGGGTCAGCTTCGATACGCCCCCGCGACTGCGGCGCAGTCTGGTTCATAGCTCCACCGAAGCCGACCGTTCCGGTCGTCGCGGTGGCCTGAAGAGTTCCGCGAATCTGCGTCACGAGTTGAGCGACGTTCGCGAAACTGACTGGAATGACCTTCACTTGCAGAGGCAAAGTCGCCTCTTGGGCCTCTAGAATCCGTCGCGCTTCTTCGATCTCGGCTTGAAGCTGAGAAATCGGAGCAATACGCAAGACGCCGCCCTGACGTACGTATCCAAGACTGCGGGTTTTCATGATGATCGAGAGCGCTTGATCCCACGGCACCTGTCGCAGCTTGAGAGTGATCGACCCTTGAACATCGTCGGACAAGATAATGTTCGCTCCGCTTTGATCTGAAATCAGCGTGATCACGTCGCGAACCGGAGTGTCCCGAACCTCGATGGATATGGGGCGACCGTAGAAACGTACGTTACCGTTTGGCTCTTGATCGAGACTTGAAGTCGGCAATATCTTTCCATGGTCTTTAGCACCCGAAGTCGAAGCCCGAGCGGGCGCTGAATTCGAGGCACCGTAGTCGGTTGAGGCACTGAAATTCTCAGCCTCGACCTCGCCCGCCAGATCATCGAGGTCCATGTCTCCGTCGTCAAAGTCGTCGGCTGCTGACAAAGCTCCATCGTTCGAAGCGATGTTCGAAAGCGGCTCAGACGCCTCCGCAGCCACGACCCTCAACTCTTGACCGTCTTGACTCACTCGCACCGATCTCGGCTGACGGAACTGAAGAACCACCCGCGCCGTATTCGAACCAAGCTCCTGGTACGCGTTGACCGACACCATGGCTTGACGGAAATCCTTCATGTTGAAAGGTCGCTTGAGCTGCTCCGGCAGCCGCGCATTCGCGATTTCGACGATGACCTGGTTTTGCTCCGGGACTTCGCGGGTACGATAGGTCGCGGCGCCCGTCGACTTGATGACGAGTGTGCCGCCGTCGGTTTTTGAATCGTACTGAATGTCCAAAATCTGAATGTCTTCGCCCTGAACAACAGAGCTCGAAGAATCGGAACTCAAAGGAGCACTCGGCTCATTGGCAAAGTCAGACTGCGGCAGATCCATGTTTAAGTCCATTGGCTCAGCCATCCCGCCAGAACCAAGATCAAGATCGTCGCCACCCATAAGCTCCGCATCGAGATCATCCTCAAAAAAGTCGTCGCTGTTTTGAGCCAACATTCGACCGCCCGCCGTAGACGCGTTGACTCGCTTCGAGCTCCCTCGAGCGTTGGAAACCTTTTTCGATTTCCGATCTTTCTTTTTTTGTACCTGCTTTGTCGGTTTCGCCGAGCTCTTCTCTGCCGCCGTCACACTTACAGGAGCCATGGCCGCAGCAAGCGGGCCTATTAGACATAGCGCAATGAACTTTAACAACAATGATGTGTATCGACGCTGCATAGGGGCCCTCCGTGGTTCCCACCGCTTCAAATTATGCCATCATCCGATAACGGACGCGACGAGTAGACAGGTCCAGTCCAGGTCCAGGTTTCAGACTTACTTCGCAAGCTTCACGATGTGAGCGCTGGATG
>JAVFAU010000408.1:0-2732 GCA_034002335.1 Bdellovibrionales bacterium
CCGGCATGCAATATCATGCTGAGATAACGTGGCATACTTTAGAGCATACTGTTTAGGAAACAAGGAGACCTCAAAATGGCTTTTCGATCTGTGGCGCTTTCCGTAACTGCACTTTTTGGCGTTTTGGCTTTAGCCGGCTGTGGTGGACTCATTGACAAGCAGATCGAGGCTTGGGTCGAGAAAAACCCAGAGACTATCATCAAGTCGCTTCAAAGCTTTCAACGCCGTCAGCAAGAAGAGAACCAGCCTAAGCCTGAGATGGTGAAGGAGTTCTCGAAAGAGCTTTTCGAAAATGCGACGAGCCCTTCGGTTGGAAACGGTAAGATCAAGATCGCGTACTTCTTTGACTTCAACTGCGGACACTGCGCGCGTCAGAGTGAAATCATCGAAGACGTTCTGTCGAAAACAAACGACGTAACTGTCATCTACAAGAACTTCCCAATCCTTCACCCGACATCGGAACTCGCGGCTCGCGGCGCTCTTGCGGCGAACATGCAGGGTAAATACAAAGAGTTCTACAAAGAAGTTTACAAGACTCAGAACAAAGATGCGGATGCTCTGAAAAAGATCGCGTCGAAATTGAAACTCGACGTGAAAAAGTGGGAAACCGATATGGATGGCGAAGCTGTGACGGGAGAACTCGATCACGTTCGTCAATTGGCTCAGAAGATGAAGCTTTCTGGAACGCCAATGATCGCGATCGCTCCAGACAAGATCTTCCCAGGCCGTGTTGATCAACTATGGGAAATCGTTCAGTCGCTTAAGTAAGGTCGTTTTTTAAAACTGATCTCTGAGAGAACGCCAGTGACGAAACTCACTGGCGTTTTTTATTTTGAGAAATGGATTAAGACGAAGCTCCTCTTTCAGGGACGGCGCGGGACGCGGGTAGCCCGAGGACGCCGAGAGATTTTGCGCCGAGAGATTTTGTAAGGTCGCTTGGATCTCGGGTTCGTCGAGATGGGTCATCCAAAAAAGTGCATTTCTTTCGGTGTATTCATGGCCGAAATAGAGACGGCTCTCAGGAGGCAAACCTTTGAGTTTTTGAAGGCTTGCGAAAAGTTCGTCAGGTGTTCCTTCAAGACAGCGTCCGCAGCCGAACGAAAAAAGCGTGTCGCCGACGAAGACGGCGGGGGCGTTTGCCGCGTCGGCGGAGTCCGTGTCTGAAAATAACAGAGCCACTTGGCCTTGCGTATGTCCGGGTATGGGTAGGACTTGAAGAGAAATCGTCGCGTCGGTGAGGGGCGATGGATTTTGGGGCGATGTCGTCGGTCGTGCCGCGAGCTCCGCCCACGAGAGACGGGCGTTTTCGGCCCGGTACGTGTGGCGCTGTGAGCCGGGGATACGGTCAAGGTCGCGTTTCGAACTCCATACGGGCAGTGCGGGAAGCTCGGAAATTCCACCGACGTGATCGTAGTGGTGATGGGTCGCAAGAATGGCGATGGGTGTAAGGCCGTCACGTTCGATGGCCTCTAAAAAGGGCGTGGCTTCGCCTGGGTCGATGATCACACAGGTTCGAGAGGGTTCATCGACGACGAGATAAGACAGATTGTCTGATAGGCAAGGGACGACTTGGACTCTCATTAAGTCTGATTTGAGCATAGCAGGACTCGACCCTTCAATCTCAGTCTGAAAGAATCGAGATATGACGAAAGTGGTCGAAGTCTGTTTCTTGGGTCGGGATCGAGTGAATGCGGAGTTCGAATTCGATTCAGCGGATCTTCAGTCGGGTCGTGTCACGTCGCTTTCGCTGAAGGCCTCGGGGTGCTCAAGGTTTCTTGAAACGATGAGCGGGTTTCGCTCTGGCGTTTTGGCGATCCCGCTCGAGGAACGGAGTTTATCTAAACTCAAACTGCTTGCCGAAGAGATGATCGCGACCATGGACTCTTGCGATGAGCACGTGGTGTTTTTATTGCGTGAGCTTGTCTTGCGCGCCGGAGATGAGTTCGGGCTTCCTTACGTTGAAACCGAACTATGCCATTGTCGGTCGATCCCGACGGCTGTCGTGGACCGTGCCATTCTCTCGGGCTGTCTTACGGTGCAAAGTGTTGCGCGCGCGACATCGGCGGGGACATCTTGTGGAACGTGTAAGCCGGATACGGAAAAGCTGATCGCTTATCGCCAGAAAAAACTGATTTGAAATTCGATTCGCGTTCTGAGTTTGAGGCGATTTATTTGCAGCTTCGATTTTTTTTGGTGGCGCAGGGGCGTATCGGGCCGTCTGGGAACTTTCCGTGTTGGAGATAGTAGTCGAGCATCGGTCCGAGGTATTTGCGGCACGAGCCGCCGCATGGGCCGACGCCCGCGGTCGTGCGATCGAAAATTTTTCCTAGCGTATCGCAGCCATCGAGAATGGCCGCTTCGATGGTGGAACGGGAGATTTCATTGCACCAGCAAATGAGCTCATCTTTTTTATCATTTTTTGACGAGCCGGGTTTCATGGAACCATTTTGCTTCGAATTTCTTGAAGGAGCAAAGGCTTCAATTTTTCTTCCAAGATTTGCGCGGAGGCGCCGTTAACGGTGGCACCCGCCGCATTTTGATGGCCGCCGCCGCCCAGGGCCTCGGCCGCGTGAACGATATTAAAGCCTCGTTTTGAACGCAAAGAGACCTTCCAGCGACTGCCTTTTTCTTCTTCACGTAAAAGGAGGGCGACTTTCACCGAGTTGACGTTGAGAGCCATGTCGATCACGTCACCGGAGTCGGAAGGTTCGGCGCCAAACCGTGTTTGCATG
>JAVFAU010000409.1:0-2729 GCA_034002335.1 Bdellovibrionales bacterium
TGGAATCGAAGATTACCTGCATATTCAAATCAGGTTCCGTTCCGCGCAACGCGGAAAGGAGAAGCCGAAAGTCTTCATTTTTTTCGAGCGAATCGAAGCGCCGTCTTTTGAAATGCAAGAGCGGATCTTGTCTCACCTAAGAAACAAGATCGTTCGATTCGAACTTCTTTGTGACGTCGAAATCGAGTCTTAATCGAGTCTTAGTCGGCAGGCGAACGGAGATCGAGTTATCGTTTTCCCCAGCCGCCAATCGGCTGCGTGTTTCGCTTGAGTGCCCAGATAAAGATGGCGATTCCGACCGCGAGCATTCCAAACGAAATCCACTGGCCACGAGTGAGGCCGAAAAGCTGGAATCCGATATGGGCATCGGGCATGCGGAATTGTTCCGAGATAATGCGTACGACGGCGTAACTTGAAATCCAAAGACCGCCGATGACGCCTGGCTTGCGAGGTTTTTTCCAGGCAAAAAGCACGACCGCGAATGTGATCAACCCTTCAAGAAGGGCGCCGTAGAGCTGATAGGGATGGCGTGCCGTGAGCACGGGCTGGAGGGCTTGAACGACGGCGTCGTTGCCGGATTGAGTGGCCTCGATGAGTTTATGAATCATGTGCTGGGCTTGATTGCGTGCGCCGGCGCTTGTGCGCAGGCGTGAACAGACGTCGAGCCATTGCGAAGCCTGCATGCCCGCGCTTGCGCCGAGGGCTTCGACCGCACCTGCAAGACGCGGCAAAAGGTCGGGGTTTGTCGACGTAATTGGTTTCTCGACGTCGTATTTTAACCAGAGATACGCTTCGGACGGAAACTTCACAGCCCAGCTCAAAGGGCCGGAAACGGGGCGACCGTAAAGCTCGCCATTGATGAAATTCGCGATGCGACCCGCGAAAATCCCCACGGAGCCGCCGAGTGTGACGAGATCACCGAGGTTCATCCAATCCAGTTTATGACGACGTGCATACCAAATCGCGGCGACGATGATGCCCATAATGCCGCCATGACTTGCCATGCCGCCTTCCCAGACACGAAGCACGCCCCAGAAAGGGAAGCTTCCGGAGAAGTCCGTGAGCAGGTCTTGGCTGTAAAAAATCGCGTAGCCAAAGCGTCCGCCAAGCATCGTTCCAAGGACGATCACAAGTAGGAAGTCGCCTAGTTTTTCTTCAGTTAGACTGCGTGAGCCGTCGGCGGCAACGAGGCCGCGGCGCGCAATCATCACCATAAGAAGGTAGCCGACGAAAAAACCGCAGAGATACGCGAGCCCATACCAGCGAATGCCGACTTGTTCGGTGAATTGAATCAAGAACGGGTCGAGTTGATGGACCCAGGCTTGGAAGTTCTCGGCGATTGCGATGCCTTTTGCCGTGAGCTCGGGGCTTGAAGTCAGTACCAGATCGGAACCGGTTGGCGTGGATTCCGAGGGTGGAGGCGTTTGGGCGCCGGCGCTTGTAGCCACGAGTGTCGTAAGGAGAGCGTTTGTAACCGATAGGTTTTTCATAGGCCTCTAGAGTTCCAGCTCGACTTTGGTTTTGTTAAAGGTTTCGTCAAAAGTTTCTTGGGTTCAACTGTTAGCTTTACCAAAGACGCGAGGTTCATTCAAAGGGGGTTTTCACCTGACCTTTTGCGGACTTCGGTATATAAACTCTGGTTAGGTACAACCTCTCAGGGAGCATCACATCGTGGATCACGCCACTTCTCAGCGCGACAAGCATACTTATACCGGCCGACCAAATCTTGAATTTCTCGAATCACTCTACGAAACGTTTCAGCGCGACCCTTCGCAAGTCGGCGAAGAGTGGCGTTTGTTTTTCGAAGGTGTCGAATTCGGCCAAGGACTCGCTCCGCGCGAAGCAAGCCCGGTCTCGGCCAGCTTGTCGGCGCAGACGGGGCTTTCTTCCAAAGATCTCGAAGTCTATCGCTTTATCAACGCCTACCGTGACTACGGGCATTTCGAAGCGAACTTGAACCCGCTTTCGGACAACGTGAAAATCTATCCGGAGCTTTCGATGCCGAACTTCGGCCTCAAAGAGAGCGATCTCGATGTCGTGTTCAATGTCGGCGAAGTCGTCGGACTTCCTGGAGCGACGCTTCGTGAGATCTTGGCGCATCTGCGCGCGTCTTACTGCGGTACGATCACGGTGAACGTCTCGGATGCGATGCCTGGCGTGCGCAATTGGTTTCGCCGTGAGTTCGAGCAAGGCCGCAAAACGTGGTCGCTTGCAAAAGACGAACGTTTGAAAGTTTTCGAGCAACTCGCGAAGACGGAAAGTTTTGAGAAGTTCATTCACACGCGCTTCGTCGGGAAAAAACGTTTCTCGATTGAAGGTGCGGATGCGTTGATACCGATGCTTGAGACGCTGGTTGATTTCGGGGCGGAGCTTGGGGTTGAAGAGGTCGTGCTCGGTATGGCCCACCGTGGACGCTTGAACGTTCTTGCGAACTTCATGGGTAAAGCCGAAGAAGTTATCTTCAGCGAGTTCGAAGGTCACCGCGATGAGAACAACTCGTTCTTCGATGGCGACGTGAAGTATCACCTAGGCTATTCGGTCGATAAAAAATCGAAATCAGGAAAAACAGTCCACGCTTCGATGGCGTTTAACCCATCGCATTTGGAAGCCGTGAATCCTGTCGTTCTCGGTATGACCCGCGCAAAGCAGCGTCGTCGGCGCGATTCGGCCGAACGCAAGAAGGTCGTTCCCATGCTGATTCACGGCGATGCCGCGTTCGCGGGGCTGGG
>JAVFAU010000410.1:0-2727 GCA_034002335.1 Bdellovibrionales bacterium
GCCATCGAGAACGCCGGCCATGCCGAGAACGCGGTTCGCTGGGAAGCCAAGAACGTCTTTCGCGACGAATGCCATCGCGTCGAGTGGGTTCGAAACGACGATGACGATCGAGTTTGGAGCGTGTTGTTTTACGCCCAAGCAAACTTCTTTCATGATTTTCGCGTTTGTCGCCAAGAGATCGTCGCGGCTCATGCCCGGCTTGCGAGGAAGGCCCGCTGTGATGATGACGATGTCTGAACCCGCGATATCGGCGTAGTTGTTCGTGCCCGTGATGCGCGAATCGAAAAGTTCAACCGGTGAGGACTCGTAAAGGTCGAGTGCTTTGCCTTTTGCCGCGCCATCGTTGACGTCGAGAAGAATAACGTCGCCGAGTTCTTTAGCCGCAGCCCAGTGAGCGCAAGTCGATCCAACGAAACCAGCGCCGATAACGGCGATTTTCTTACGTAGATGTGTAGCCATGTGAGATTCTCCTAAGTTTCTATACCATTACATTTTCGAGATGATTTCTTGGCCGAACTCGGAGCACTTAAGCAAAGTCGCTCCTTCCATTTGGCGGTGGAAATCGTAAGTAACGCGTTTTGCTTTAATCGCGTCGCCGAGACCTTTTTCAACAAGGTCAGCCGCTTCCGTCCAACCGATGTACTCGAGCATCATGACGCCGGAAAGAATAACCGAACCTGGGTTGACTTTGTCTTGGCCAGCGTACTTAGGCGCTGTTCCGTGTGTCGCTTCGAACACGGCAAAACCGTCGCCGATGTTTCCGCCCGGAGCGATTCCGAGGCCGCCGACCTGAGCCGCGAGCGCGTCCGACATATAGTCGCCGTTAAGGTTCGGAAGAGCGAGCACAGAGTACTCGTCGGGGCGAAGAAGCGCCTGTTGGAACATGTTGTCCGCGATGCGGTCTTTTACGACGATTTTTCCCGCTGGAACTTTACCGTCGAACTTATCCCACAATTCTTGTTCTGAAATCGTGACGTCGCCGAACTCTTCTTTCGCAAGCTCGTAGCCCCAATCCTTGAAGGCGCCTTCCGTGAACTTCATGATGTTGCCTTTGTGGACCAATGTGACGCTTGGGTATTTGTATGCGATTGCATGTTGAATCGCTTTGCGAACAAGGCGTTTTGTGCCGAACGCCGACATCGGTTTCACGCCGATCGCGCTTGTTTCGCGGATGTTCTTGCCGTGTTTCTTGGCGAGAGCGATGAATTCGTTCGCTTCGGCTGAACCGGCTTGGAACTCGATACCAGCGTAAACGTCTTCGATGTTCTCACGGAAGATCACCATGTTGACCTTCTGTGGCTCTTTTACGGGAGCCGGGACGCCCGTGTAGTACTTCACCGGACGCACGCATGCGTAAAGATCGAGCTCTTTGCGAAGGGCGACGTTCAACGAACGGATTCCCTTTCCAACTGGAGTCTCGAGAGGGCCCTTAATTGAAACGACGAATTCTTTGATCGCAGTCAAAGTTTCTTCTGGAAAGAAGTTGCCGTTGTAAAGCTGAGTCGCCTTTTGGCCGGCGTAAACTTCGCACCAGTTGATTTTGCGTTTGCCACCGTAGGCTTTTTCAACGGCCGCGTCGAAAACCGCGACGGAGGCTTTCCAGATATCGGCTCCGATGCCATCGCCTTCGATGTATGTGATGATCGGATTGTCAGGGCATTCGATTTTGCCGCCGGCTCCAATAGTGATTTTTTGACCGGATGTAGGGACCTTAATCTTCTCGTAGTTCGCCATGCGAGACCTCCTGCTGGGCAATACTGTTCGGCGCAAGTATAGGCCGGCGTATGCGTTAGGCAAGGTCCACCAGCTGATTGCTGTTAGGTGGTGGACGGTTCATTATGTAGTGTCCATTTGTGAATAGTGCAGCACGTGCAACTCGGCAAAAGGTTATTGTAAGTAAATAGAAAATTGAGATTGGATACGGAGACGTATGGTGACGAATCGATGAACCACTTTGAACCGACCTCGAGCGCTCCGGCGATCGAACTTAAGGGCGTTGGCTTTTCTATAGGAGGCGAAACGCTTCTGCGCGAGGCACATCTTGCAGTGGGTCGTGGTGAAATCCTCGTTTTAATGGGTCCAAGCGGTGAAGGTAAGTCGCTTTTGCTCAAGATTATAGCTGGTCTTCTGGAGCCAACCGATGGCGAAGTGCGTATCGAAGGCCGTGCGCGAGTCGAAATGACAGCGTCGGAGCGAAAAGCTCTAGGTCGTCAGATGGGGATGCTTTTTCAGCGTGGAGCGTTGTTTGATTCTTTGAACTCTTTAGAGAACGTGAGCTTTCCGCAAATGGAAACTCTCGGTCGATCGCAGGTCGAATCTGATGCGTTTAGTCGAAAGCTGCTCGAGGCCGTTGGCCTTGAAAGCGCAGCGGAGCGTTATCCATCTGAAATAAGTGGAGGAATGCAAAAACGCTTGGGCATCGCGCGTGCCCTTTCGCTCACGCCTCGCTACATCCTTTATGACGACCCAACCGCGGGTCTTGATCCGATCACGAGTCGCAAAATCATTCGTCTCATCAAAGATCTTCAAGAGCGTGATGGTTCGACGGTCGTGCTTGTGACGAACGAAATTGGCCGGGCGTTTCAGATCGCGGACCAAATGGCGTTCGTGTTTGATGGAAAGCTTGTTTGTACGGGATCGGTCGAAGAGACGCGGGCGAGCCGCGATGCGCGGGTCGCCGCATTTCTTCGTGGGCGGGGGGAGTCGTGACTTTAGCCGACGCGATCG
>JAVFAU010000411.1:0-2727 GCA_034002335.1 Bdellovibrionales bacterium
TCTCGCTTCATTGCTCTTTCTGCGAAACGGATCGCTTCTTCAAAGTTCTCACGCATCTTAGCGCAGTTGCTGCCAAGCTTCGCTGTGAGGTCTGTGGTCGCTCCAAAACATTGAAAATTGGCGATTCGAGTGGGGGGTCTATGACCGAGGACAAAGCGAAAAAAGAGAAAAAACCACGCAATACGGCGGGTCTTCAGGCGGCGGCAGAAAAGCGCCGTTTGGCTGCGGCTGAAAAGAAGGCGGAGATGTCGGCCCGTAAAGAGGCAGAGACTCGCGCGGACTACGAAAAGCAGTACGAGAGCCTGAAAAAACAAATCGGTGACGCTTCGGCTGTTCCTTACGGCATGAAGAATCAGTTCGCCGTTGCAAATGCTCTTCAGCACCCGACGTTCGGTCTTGGTTTCGTTACGATGGCGACTTCGGATCGCATTGAAGTCGCATTCGAATCGGGTGTTCGTCAGTTAATTCACAATAGGCCATGAGTTCGCAGCTGGTTCTGCGGATTGCAACATTCAATGTCTGGCATGGTTTGGCTGGCCAGGGCGTTATCCGCTTTCGGGAGTTTGAATCCGGTAAACGTCGTCAAGAACGTTGGAACAAAGCGCTTCGAGCTTTGCTCGACGCAGATCCCGATATTCTTCTTCTTCAAGAGTTAAATCCTGTTTCGCAACTGGGGCGCGACCTTGTTCGTGTGCTCGGCGGTCGCTTTTTGGGGCGTGTCGATCAGAGCGGATTCAAACTTTTCTCGCACGGGTTTCCGGTCAATCTTTCCACGGGGCTTGGGGTTTTGGTGAGACGTGGCGCACGGTTTGCGCGCGAACGAGATGATCACACATCGCCACCGTCGTCGTTGGCGTTAAGTGGAGATCTCGGATTTAGTGGCGAGAAGTTCAGTTTTCAGTTTCGAGAGCGGCGCTACGCTCAGTTCGCTTCGGTTTTACATCCGCAGTATGGGCGTTTACTTGTTGTGAACACGCATTTGCATCATGGCTTCGAGCGGTTTCCTTTTCTGATGGAGCTTCTCGAAGAGGCGCTTCGCGCCAAGAGAATTCGTCGCGAAGATTTCTATGAGCTTTTGAAGTCGCTGGATCGATCGAAAGAGCGTCGCTTGCGTGAGATCGATGGCCTTTTAGAAGTTGTCGAACGCGTGGAGGCTGATGGGGTTTTAATCGGAGGCGATTTGAATTCAACCCCCGAGGGCGCCGCGTATCAGGCGTTGATCGCGTCGGGGTTTAAGGATTTGGCGGTTCAGCACGAGCCGAAGCCGACATGGGACCCGGAGACGAACGTCCTCAATCATCGTCTTCAGCAGAGTGTCGGGTTTCAGTTTCCACTTCCTGATTTCGGTAATACCGAGTTTCAAAACATCTATCGGGCATTTGATCGCGCACCTCGGCGCATCGACTTCCTTTTCGGAAGAGGAACGCTTGAGAAAGTGGCAGGAGTTGAGCTTTTTGGGCGGCCTCCGGCAGGAGACGAGGATTTCGCTCCGTCTGACCACTACGGTGTGCTAGCTCATTATGGCGAGCGAGCAATCGAGACTTAAACCGTGTTGTTGATTTGGGGTTTTGTAAGTGGCGCCTGGTAAATCGGCCGGTAAATCTTCTTGGGTGAAGGGTTTGAACCCAGAGCAGGCAGAGGCTGTGCTTCACACGCACGGGCCGCTCCTGATTTTGGCCGGAGCGGGTTCTGGAAAAACCACGGTCCTTGTTGCGCGCACCGGTCGACTTCTCGATGAGGAGAAGGTGAAGCCCGCTCGTGTTTGCGTTTTGACGTTTACGAACAAGGCCGCGCGCGAGCTCAAGCACCGCGTGGGGCAGCGTTTGGGAAGTTCGGCGCAGGCTATTTGGACGGGAACGTTTCACAGTTTCGGCCTTCAGTGGATGCGTAAGCATCATAAAAAACTCGGACTTCCTTCTGGGTTCGGTGTCATCGACTCTTCGGACGCCGAAGGTATTGTTCGCGAACTCTTAAAAGATATGAAGAACCATTCGAAAGACGCGTTTCGTATCGACACGCTCCTTGAGATCATGAACACGTGGCGCGAAGAGGCCGCGATTCAAGGACGCGCGCCCGAGAAGATGGGATCAAACGATGGTGACGAGTACGAAGTCATGGCGGCAGCGCTTTTGCCCAAGTATCGTCGGCGTTTGGAGCTTTTGGGTGTTACGGATTTCTCGGATCTTTTGATTCGTCCGCTCACGGCTGTGCGAGAAGACGAAACTCTTCGCAAAGACTTGTCGGGGATGTTTGATTTCCTGATGGTCGACGAGTTTCAAGACACAAACGGCGCGCAGCTTGAGCTCGTTCGTGAAATCCAGTCGGCGACGGGCAATATCACGGTCGTTGGCGACGACGATCAGTCGATTTACGGTTGGCGCGGGGCGCGGGTTGCGAACATTCTTGAATTCCCACGCGAATTTAAAAATGCGCATGTCGTGCGACTTGAACGCAACTATCGCTCAAGCCCCGCTATCTTGGAGCTCGCCAATAGCATCATCGCGAACAATGCCGAACGTCACGGCAAGACGTTACGATCGAATCCCGATGCGGAACTTGGCTTAAGACCCGAGTATTTTGCGTACGACACCGAAGAGATCGAAGTGAGTCAGACGGTCGCGCGTGTGCGAGAGTTCCTCGAGCAGCATGGCATTCCGCCGCGCGAAGTGGCGATTCTTTATCGCTCAAACGGGCAGGGTGGTTTGCTCGAGGCCGAGCTTCGTCGTG
>JAVFAU010000412.1:0-2710 GCA_034002335.1 Bdellovibrionales bacterium
GTCGAGAAATCGGTCTGTTGACGGCTCCGTAGAAGGCTCAATGGCCGTCTCTTCAGTTTCATCCTGCTCGGGTTTAGGAGCGGCCGGCTTCGGAGTCGGTCGTGGCGTTGACGTGACTCTCGGGCGCGGGGTTGGTGTGCTCGGAGGCGGGCTAAGCTTTGCTCCTTGGGCAACTCGTTCGATAAAATCATCGGCTTGTTGCAGGCGATCGTCGCGCTCCAGCAGGATTTGATGAATCGGAAAAGATCTAAAGTGCGACGCGCGCAGCTCGCTTGGCAAAGAGGGAGAGCTGTCCTCGTCACGCAGCGTGCTTGCTCCGCTTTGGCTTGCGGTCACGAGTTGCATATTGTTTTTTGTCTCGATGAGAAAGCGAATGAGTTTTCGTGTGCGTTCGAGATCGCCTTCCGCAAGGGCGACGCCCGTGAGAATCCACATCGGGTACACGGACCCCGCCATAGAATCGTCGCTAGCCTCGCGTGTTAGCGGGGAGAAAGTAAACCCCGCGTCCTTAAGTGGGGGATAAGCCATTGAGCCGTGAGAGACGATGACGGGCCCGGACTGTGAAGACTGCGAAGATTGTGGAATATGAGTGAGGCCAGTGCGAATGCCCTCTTCCCACGCTTCCATGTCTCCAAACTGTTGCTGTAGCCGTGCTGCAAAGGCGGACGGCTGCACCGATGCGGGTTGCAGTCCGATTAAGAAAGATGGCCAAAAGCCCAGAGCGGCGTTTGAAGCGGTTTGGTTGCTCGGCACGGCGAGGCCAAGGATTCCCCATAACAAGGGGGCCGTGTCCATGAGGTTTCGGTCGTCGGGGAGTTTGCGAAAGTCAGGGGCGATCGCCGTAGGGAATTTGGAGCGTGAGTCATAAAGAGATCGCAGCTTTCGTTCGGCGCGAAGAGCGCTGACCTGATGATGGTAAACGATCGCGAGATCGTATTCCCCAGGCGCCGACTTGAGCGTGCGGCGCAAAAGTGATGCGGGGAAGGCCTCGATCGTGTTCTCAACTTCGATACGCTCTTTTTTTTGAAATTCAAGCAGGAGCGCTTTTGGCAGAATGCCCGGCGGGCTGATGACGCGCAGTTTGGAATCAGCTTCGAGACGATGCTCCAATTCCGCGCGGTTTTGGATGAGTTTCCATCCCCAGACGGCACCAATCAGGAACGAGCATGCGATGATAGCGAAAAGGGGCCAGGACCAAGTACGACGCATAGCTGATTATGCTCGTACCGGTCCTGAATGATCAAACACCTTTTTCCAGAACTACGACTCTACTTTTAGCGGAGCTCGATGGGGTCGTATGAAACCGAAATCTGTGCACCCGCCACAGGTACGCCCGTGCCGTGGAATGTGATGCTGTTGTTTGTCGAGTTGTACGTGAACCCGTTTGCTCCGTTCTGCGGTATCTCGACGAGATTCACGTAGACGCGAAGCGAGCCAGGGCGAGGAACGCGATCAAGATAGAACTGCGTACTGAGCTCGATGATGCGGTTTGAAATGGAGTCGAGGGATGTCGCGAAGTTATCGCAGATGCTCGCTTTTAAACCACCTGTGAGGTCCGATAAGTCACGATGGCGAATGGCGATGCGGTGATAGTTGTTCGGCGTGCCACCCATCGCTTGTTGGCGACAAGCCTCGTCGAAGATCGCAATCGTGTTGATGTTGTACGAGCGATTGGTCGATGTCGAGGCCGTCAGGGTATCCATGAAATCGACGTACATCTGTGGTGTGTGAATATTAGGGTTGTCGTACTGCCAATCGATATCGGTTGAGCCTGACCAAGAGAAGTCATCTTCGTCCGTTACCATGATGACGGAAAGAAAAGCATCGGCGCGTGGAAAGCCAAGAGCTTTATTGTCCGTGTTGTCGAGTGCGGTTGCCATCGACTGGAAGGTGCGTTCGTCGCCGGAGCCGCTCGTGCCGCGCTTCACGTTCGCCATGAACGCCTTTTCAAGGTCGGGCGTTGTCGGAAGAAGAATCGCCGGAGCGGTTACGTTGTTGCCGAGGTCATCCTGATAAACACCGCGCGCGTACTTTGATCGGCTTCCCGTCGTGTAGAGGTCTCTGAAGGCATCTGACGTCGCGACCGCGATTTGGAAGTCGTAACCGTTTTCTTCGAACTTTTGAATGAAGCTTCGGAAGTTATTCGCGATATTGGTTTGGCTTGAAGCCATCGAGCCGGAGTTGTCGATCACCCATAGAATGTCGATTTTACCGTTGATCTCGGCGGAGCTTTGGCTAAACGATGCCGACTCGCTTAAAAGGTCGAAGCTCATATTCTTGGAACCGCAACCAATAAGAGAGACCGCCATAAGAGACGTGATTCCCAAAAAGAATGAATTCATTTTTGGTTGTAGATGGATTGTCATGTCCCGACTCCTTCGCTCGCTTGAACGTACATAGATTTCTCGGAGTTCACTGGGCCGAGGTGCAGGATAATGATGATTTGCGGATCATCTAGAAGGATCTGAGGAATGCCTTCGAACGCTCTGATTTCATTTGTGATTCTCGTTCGATGTCTCGTTTTGAATCAGGACTTCTGTCTGCGGAATCGACAGAAATCGAGAACTTCATGATGAAATTCACACGATCTTTTGACGCGTAAGAGCGTGATTCGTGAAAGCTTGGCGAACTCTTGGTCACCCCGCGAATGTGAGTTCTCATCCTTTCGAAATCATGGCACGAATGGGAATATGAATTCATCTAACATCAT
>JAVFAU010000413.1:0-2706 GCA_034002335.1 Bdellovibrionales bacterium
TAGTGTGTGTGCCAAGGAAGTGTCGAGCGCGCTTTTAACAAAAAGAGTCGGCTTTTGATGGCGCGTGTGGTGAGCTCTTCGATGAGAGCGGTTGTGAGCGGCAGTTTTTCGTAGAGATCGGTTTTGTTTGCTTGAAGACTGACGGTCGAAGGATTGCTTTCGTTGAGCTGTTTTACGCGCTGATAGGTCATAATGCGCCTGCTGTCGTGGTGGTAGTCTACGAGGCCCCGCGCTCTCCAGCAGAGAGCAAACTCTTCGGCCGTGTCCCCTGCGGCTTCGCTATTCACTTCGATGGATGCGTAGCCATTGACGTTTATGGCGATCTCATCTTGGATGGCGAGAAGGCGCTGGTCGCCCAAGGCTCCTATTTTTAGATGGGGGATGTTGGCGAGTGTTTGAACCCATTCGATAAGTCACATCCTGTTTGTGAAAAAATCCATAACGAGGAAATCGACGTCTTGCTCGGAGTGATTGGCATAGTAGTGCCAATCAGAATGGTTGAATTCGATCAACCGGCCCGAAAGCAGTTTGTCGTCATCAGAGTTCCAGAGCTGTCCATCCATGACGGCGACAAATCCGGGAGTGTGCGGCATATAAATTTGGTAGCGAGTGATTTGCTGAAAGTAGGTGCCGTCGGCGCGATCGCGGTCGCGGTGAACATCGATGCGGTCTCCCGGCTTCAGGCGATGCCAATAGCTTCGCGCGACGTCCTCTGCTTTGTTGCCGGTCCAATTGGCTACGGCCGCGATGGTCCGCGCGAATTTGGCTCTGTGGTCGACGATTGTACTGTGATTTAGAACATGCAGTGATTGCACGTAGAGGGAAGAGCCGTGGCGCAGCGGCGCGCTTTCGGGTGTTATGCGTAAATAGTGGAAGCCCCATTCAAGCCCTGAGTTATCGCGTTCGGCTGCGATGAGGTTCAAGTCTTGAGGATCTAGAGACTTTAAGATGCGACTATGCTTTGCCACAATTAGGTTTCCTCTGGGTTGGGTAAATAGAGGCGACCTTGTTTCAGAGGGTCTCCGATTTTGAGATCGGGAGTTCGCCAGGCCTCTTGGAGATATTGAATAATATGAGGGTGAGCTACGACGGATGCGAGAAGCTCCGGTCCAAACGAGCGTGGCACGCATGCATCGTAGCGTTTGGTGGAAATGCCGTGCTGGGCAAGCAGGGCTGCGAGATCGTGCTGAGGACTGGCGTTATACAGGAAGTCTTGATATCCGGATTCGTCGCGATAGAGCTGCGATAGAACAACGGCTCGATTCGAATGATCAACGTGTTTCGTACGTAGCAATAACTGGTTGCTGGCGAGGGTTTTTTGGCGGCTCTTTGCGAAGTTTTCCCAAAACTCATTACGCAGATCGCGCAGTATGTAAGTGAGTCGGTGTGTCGAGTTCTCTAGATAACCCTCGGCCCATTTGGGGTCTTGCGAGGAGAATGTCAGGCTTAGATAGTAATGGTGATTCAATCGCGCTGCGATCTCATAATGAGACGCGGTCAGACAGGGTCCTGTCTTGTATTGCAGGGAAGTGTTGCGCGGCTTGGAATCCATGGTTAGCATTATAGCAATGAACGTGGGAGATAACCAAAAAGATAACCGATCAGGTCAACGTCGTGAGTTTCTTTCGACGAGCCTTACAATTGCATTCTCGCTTCTCGGCGGCACAAGTGTGTTGGGGCCTGTTTTGAATGATGTGAAGAAAATCGTGAACGGCAAATCGGGCAACCGTATATCAGATACGACCGTGTGGTCGCTGTTCGCTTTTGACGTTCCGATGTACGCGCTGCCGGATGTGTCGTTTTCGCGAGAGGCTGGCGCGAACGAGAGTATCTTGAAAGTTCCATTTCTCAGAATAGCCCTTCCGGAGCTTGAGACAGAATGGCACGAGCGCACGGCTCGAGTGCGTGCTGAGTTTATGCGCCGAGGTGAATTGCTTCAAATGAAGAAGCAGTTTGACTCATCGACCGGGCGAGTGGTCTTTTGGTCGCAGTGGAAGTCGCAAGAAGCTTGTGAGCGGTATTGCGACGCGGTCCACATGCGAAGCGTTAGAGACGGCCTCGCGGCCTCGCATAGGAACCCTTTATTTAAATATGTTTAGACGGATCTAACGTAATCTCATCGTAATGACAGAAACACAAGACGACCTTAGATACTTTGAAATTGAACCTGAACAAAGCGAATTCTATACGGTCGCATGTGATGTTACTCATCGATGCAATATGGAATGCTCGAACTGTTACAGCCCGGTTCGCAATCTTCCTGACATACCCAAAGAGGATCTCATTCGCTTTTTCTCGCGCTTCAAGCGGCGAACAGAGTTGCGACTCACGGGCGGAGAGCCGACGCTTCGTTCGGACTTGCCCGAATTGATTCAGGCGATCAACGGTTTTGGGCATCGCGCGGCTCTCATGACGAATGGTTTGAAGCTTTCAAATCGTGAGTACGCTCAGAGCTTATTCGATGCGGGCCTGAAGTTTGTTGCGATTTCGGTGAACGGAGCGGACGACGACGAGGTCTATCGGAAGACAGACGGAATAGCGTGTGCCGAGAAAAAAGTGAAAGCACTTCGCAATCTCGCGGATGTCGGCTTCTTTTTGAACTTGAATTGTATCCTTGTAAAGGGCGTAAACGATCACGTACCGAAACGGCTTTACGCGCTTTTGCAGGACATGAAAGTGAACGGCGTTATTCGCTTCCGCAATATC
>JAVFAU010000414.1:0-2684 GCA_034002335.1 Bdellovibrionales bacterium
GTTTCGGATTATTACGATGACCTCGGTTTTTGGGGGCAGATCTGGGATCGCATTCGACACGCGATCTTGCCACTGGCCTGCTACATGGTTGGAAGCTTCACGTTTCTCACAATCATGATGCAAAACTCGATGCTTGATGTCGTGAAGCTCGACTACGTGCGCACGGCGCGCGCGAAAGGCGTGAGTGAAAAGCTCGTTTATCTCAAGCACGCTTTGAGAAACGCGTTGATCCCGATCGTGACGGGCATGAGCGGCATTCTCTCTGTGATGTTCGCTGGTTCGATTATCGTCGAATCTATTTTCTCTCTTGATGGCATGGGGCTTTTGTCGATCACATCGGCCAACTCGCGTGATTACAACGTGTTGATGGGTCTCATCTTCTTCCAGAGCGTTCTGTTTTTGTTTGGCCGTCTTCTGACGGATATTCTTTATGTTGTCGTAGATCCGAGGATTGATTTCACATGATCGAACGTTTCATGAAAAACGAACTTTCATTGAAGCGCTGGCGTCGCTTCCGCTCTCATACGTCGGCGATGGTCTCGATCTGGGTTCTTCTGCTTTTCGGTCTTTTGAGTTTCACGGCGGAAATCTGGGCGAACAATAAACCGATCTATCTCAAGCACCATGGGCAGTCGTATTGGCCCGTGTTTCAAAAGGTCCATCCATCTGAGTTCGGCATCACGACCATGATGGTTATGGACTATAAAACGCTCGAACTCGGGCCAGATGACTACGCAATCTGGCCACTGATTCGTTGGGATGCTTACCAACGCAACCCTGCGCTCTACGATCTTCCTTCCGGGCCGTCGAAAGCGAATATTTTCGGGGTCGATGAGAGTGGTCGTGATGTGGCCGCTCGTCTTCTGTACGGGTTTCGCTACTCCATGACTTATGCGGTGGCGGTTTGGTTTTTCTGTTCTTTGCTTGGCGTGAGTCTTGGGGCGATGATGGGCTTTTTCGCCGGATGGATTGATATCGTCGGCCAACGAGTCATTGAGGTTTGGGAATCTGTTCCAACCCTCATGCTTCTCATTATTTTGGCGTCCATTATTTCACCGACGATCTGGATTCTAACCGGGTTCACCGTCTTCTTTGGATGGACGGGAATCTCTCTGTACCTGCGTGCGGAGTTTCTTAAGCTTCGTAAGCGTGAGTTTGTCGAAGCTGCGCGTGCGCTTGGTTCGAGCCGCCGTCGCATTATCTTCCGCCATATTTTACCGAACTCGCTCACTCCTTGGATCACATGGACACCGTTCATGGTTGCGGGGGCGATCACGGGTTTGGCATCGCTCGATTATCTTGGGTACGGTTTGCCGGCTCCGACGCCTTCGTGGGGTGAGCTTCTAGGGCAAGCGCAGAAACACTTTCAGGTCGCATGGTGGCTTGCGGTGTTCCCTTCGCTGGCCCTCTTTGCGACACTCACGGCGTTGAATCTTATCGGTTCAGCCGTGCGTGACGCTTACGACCCGCGTAAATAGACGAGGTCTAACGTGTGGTGGGCTTAAGTGCCCTTGTGAACGTACGAAGGCAGCGTTCGCGCGCGTACGAGTGCTCCACCATCGGCTCCGGATAGGCATTTGTTCCAAGTTCCGGAATCCATTTTTTGATATACGTCTGGTCGGCATCGAACTTTGAGGCCTGTGTTTCGGGGTTGAAAACCCGAAAATAGGGAGCGGCATCGCAACCAGAACCTGCGACCCATTGCCAATTGCCGTTGTTGGCCGCGAGGTCGTAGTCGAGAAGTTTCGCCGCGAAATAGCGCTCGCCCTTGAGCCAATGAATCAGCAAATGCTTTGTCAGAAAAGAGGCTGTGATCATGCGCACACGATTGTGCATGTAGCCTGTGGCATTGAGTTCGCGCATTCCGGCGTCGACAATCGGATAGCCGGTGCGGCCTTCGCACCATTTCTGAAAATCATCGGCATCGTCGCGCCATTCAATGTCATCGTACTGTGGTCGAAAACTGCGCGTTTCGACATGAGGAAAGTGCCAAAGAATCTGCATAAAGAACTCACGCCAAATGAGTTCGGAGAGCCATGCGTGCGCCTGCTCGCGATTTGCCACGCGCACGACATTTCGGATCGAGACAGTCCCAAACCGCAGATGTAATCCCAACTGACTTGTGGCTCGCTAGAGAGCGGGGAAATCGCGATCACGCGCGTAGTTTTTGAGGGTTCCTCTCGAGACGGTCTTGGATGGGTATTGGAATTCAGAAGATTGGAAACCGAGGTCTCGCAGGCTCGGCGATTGGGCGAGATCGTGTGACTGGATCGAGGTTTCGACCTCAGTTCTGCGAGCGAAACCTTCTTTGAAAGCTTCGATTTCAAACGTCTGAAGATGCCTGCTTTCGAGAAGTGACAACCATTTCTTTTTATAGGGAGTAAAAACGGTATAGGGCTTTCCGGAGTCGGTCAGGACCTCTTCTTTTTCGAAGATGCATTGATCTTTAAAGGTTTTGAATTCGACACCTTGAGCCTTTGCCCAGTCGCCTACGTTCTGGTCGCGTTCACGAGCTGCGGGCTCGTAGTCATGGTTGGCGTAAATCCCGCTTACCGGCAGAGCTTTGCTAAGCCGTTGAAAGACATCAAGAGGTTGCCCGTATTGAACAATGAGATCTGATCCGATTTCGATGAGCTGTTCTTTTAATTCACGCACGCTTTGATGGATGAACTGCACGCGCAGAT
>JAVFAU010000415.1:0-2676 GCA_034002335.1 Bdellovibrionales bacterium
TCGAACGCGAAAAAGTTCAAGCCTTAGGCTCCTTCAGTCCTCGTTGCCGTCATCGGCCATGGCCAATTAAGCAATGCGTTGGTCGGTCATCGCTGACCAGGGTCGGATGTTCCATCCAGTCTTATTGCTATTCCAAAGAAAGGTCCTTGAAATTTCAAGTAAAACTGGTTGTCATGTGCGTCTCACGTCGACATCCGCGGAGGATCAATGGCTCAAGGATCGCGCAAGTCTCAGTTCAGTTTATTGAAGTCCAATCTACAAAGTGCTTGGCGCAACGATCGTCGTTCGGTCATCAAAAGTGCCGTGGCGTGGGTTCTTTTCGGAGCGATCATCGTAGTCTTCGTTTTCCTAGGTATGACGCCTCAACAAGCCGGGGTTTCCCAAGGTGGAGGAGCTGCGGTTTCGGTGAATGGTCACATCGTTTCTTTGGCTGAGTTTTCGGAAGCTGTCGAAGCTATGGGACGAGATCCTCGTTACAGTCAGCTCGAGCAATTCGGCGGTGATTTCGCTCGCCAAATGATCCGCCAACAGGCGATTCGCTCTCTTGTTGATCAGCAATTGATGGTTCAAAATTTAGGCAAAATCGGCGTTTACACGGCTGACGCACAGGTACGTGATCTGATTTCTGAAATTCCTGCCTTCCAAGAGAACGGCCGATTTAGCCGCACGCGCTATCTTGGATACCTGCAAGCGTCGCGTCAGGGTGCCGGCGTATTCGAAGAAAAAATGCGCAATCAGTTGGCAGCAGAGCGGGTTACGAAGGCGTTTTCTGCGGCACTTCGTCCGCTTCCTTTTGAAGCTGAGATCTTGAGTCAGATTGAAGGTAAGAAAGCGAACGCGGAATACGTATTGGTTCCCACGGAAAACCTGGTGATCGCAGAAACGGTTGCGGCGGCCGATGTTAAAGCGTTTCTTGAGAAATCTGACGCAGAGGCGCGAGTGAAATCGTATTTTGATGCGAACAAGGCGCGCTATTCGACAAAGGAAGCGGCGAAGGTTCGCCATATTCTCGTGCGTGCAGCCAAGGACAAGCCCGAAGAAGTCACGAAGGCGAAGGCCGAGGCAGATGCGATTGTCGCGTCTCTTAAAGGCGGTGCGGATTTCGCGAAGCTTGCCAAAGAAAAGAGTGCGGACCCAGGTTCGAAAGAGAACGGTGGTTTGATTGATTTCTTTGAGCGCGGAGCCATGGTTCCGGAGTTCGATGCGTATGCCTTCTCTGGAAAACCAGGGGAAGTTTCGGAGCCGATTCAAACGGACTTCGGGTTTCACGTCATTCGTATCGAAGAGCGCCGTCCGGCTTCTGAAAAGAAGCTTGAAGAGGTGCGTGAGGACATCGCCGAGATTCTGATTGCGCAGGAGCGTTCACGCGACGCGATTAACCAGCTTGATAAAGATCTCGCGGCTGGCAATGTCGAAGCTGTTCAGAATTTCGTTAAGGCACATCGCTTGAACTGGGCTGAGACGGGCGCGTTCTCGATCACGGCCGATACGCTTCCAAAAGCGGGTGGCGGTGAAGAAGCGGTTTCAACGGCGTTTCGTTTAACATCGGAAAAGCCACTTGCTGGCAAGCTTGTTCGTCAGGGACCTCAGGCGCTTCTTCTGCGCCATAAGACGGTGGTTGAACCTAAGGCCGTGGCTAAAAAAGGTCCGGAGGCCATTGAATCTTCGCCTGCGTATATGGCGGAAGTTACGGCGTCTCGTCGTACGAGCGAAGTTTTTGAGAACTGGTTAGATGGCATGCGCAAATCGGCACAGATTTCTGTGAATCCTGATGTCGGCGCGACATCGATGACTCCTTAGAGATGAAAAAGAGAGGAATGGAAGTATTGGAGGGGGATAAGCGATCTGCGGGCTTGGTCTCGGAGGCTGATAATAAAAGCCTCTGCCTGTACCCTTTTGTCCAACTCTCAACGGTTCCCGCTGGTTTCGTTCGTCCGTGCTGCTACTACATGGATTTTTTAGCTCATCCCTCCGAAGAGGCGCGAGCTAAGGGCTCATTTACGCGCATGGAAGACAAGCTGAATAAGTTCAACGTTTCCCGCGATAGCGTGAAGTCCATTTGGCAGTCCGAAGAGATGGCCGAGATTCGTCGCACGATGCTCGAAGGCAAAACGCTGAAGGCCTGTGCGCAATGTTATCGTGAGGATCAAACGGGCAGCACGAGTTTGCGTCAGCGCTCTTTTAAAGAGTGGGGATGGCACGACGGTGTTCGCGCGGCGCTTGAAGAAGCGAAAGAGCGTAACGGTCAAATCTCGCAACCCATTCGTTATTTTGAGTTGAAACCGGGCAACTTGTGCAACTTGAAATGTCGTATGTGCAATCAGTTCGACTCAAGCAAGGTTGCGGGGGAAATGCGGGAGCTTGCGACGAAGTATGAGATCCCCCATCTTCTCACCCAGTCGCGACTTCTCGATCAGGCGCGCATGGAGGCGGACTTCGATATCTCGCGCATGCCGGATTGGTCGAAGCTCGATGCGTTTTGGAAAGAGGCCGATACGTTGCTGCCGCATCTCGAGACGATCTCGATTGCCGGTGGTGAGCCGATGTTGCTCGAAAACGTGGTGCGCTTCTTAGGTCGAGCGGTCGAGACCGGGCACAGTCGGCACATGAAGGTCTTTCTCGCTTCGAACTTCACGCATTTTAAAGTCGATTTTTTCGAGATCGCGGCCCAGTGCG
>JAVFAU010000416.1:0-2675 GCA_034002335.1 Bdellovibrionales bacterium
GGCGGCGAATCACGTTGGGCTCGACCTGGGAGACGAAGACGTTCTGGCGGCGTTCGCTCGTGGTGTACGCTGTTCCGTGCGCCTCACTCCCGAAACGACCCGCTTTTTTCTCGATGACGTGGATTTTACCGATGAATTGATGAAAGAGGCGGTCGGAACTCTGGCGTCTCGGATTTCATCCTACCCCAAGGTGCGCTTGGCACTGCTTGAGGCGCAACGTCGCTGCGCTGTGGGCGTACGCGGCCTTGTGGCCGAGGGGCGTGATTGTGGTTCGGTCGTTTTCCCGAATGCGCTTGTTAAAATATTCCTTACAGCTCGCGCCGAAGACCGCGCGGCTCGCCGTGCTCTCGAAGAGGGGCGCGATCTCGAGACCACGATTTCGGAGCAAAAGCGCCGTGACTCGCAAGATGCAACCCGGAAGGCGGCACCGATGGTCGCGCCAGAGGGAGCGCATCAGGTCGATACGACGGGTTTGACGCTCGCAGAGGTTGTGGATCTTATCGAAAAGCTCATCGGCCAAGAGGTCGGCGTTGTTTCGTCTTTGGGGCATTGATCTGGGTCGCTAACCTGGGGCTCTATTTCAAAAGCCGTTTTCTCAATGCTGCAGTTTGACGAGTCAGCACTGCACGTGACTTCCGAACATTCGCTCGGTAGCGCGTCGGTCATAAGGACGCATATCTGATGGCTCAACTCACTATTTTCGGCCACATTCGTGGAGTTGAAAGTCTCTCGAATACTATGCGGTCGCGACAAACATGGGACAAAAATCCTGCGAACGCAAAGCTTTCACCGTACACTCACCTTACATATTGTAAGGTTAAAATTTGACCTATCGAGATTTGTGACCTACGCGGTCGCGGTGAAAAACGATCATTTTTTATCGACCGACTACCGGCAAATCCTTCGCAACGAACTCGAAGTTCGTTGCCAGCGTAACACGCGATATTGGAACACACGCTGACGCGCGACTTTCAAAGTGATCCTCGCTTCATCGCGAAGGCGCTTGGTCTTAACGTCGTGGTCACTCGCCAGGCCATCGAACGGTTGAAGCGGCTTGATTTGCTGATCGAGGACGCGGACGGCCGCTTGAAAGCGAGCGAGCCGTTCACCGCGAGTCCAGCCGAAGTTCCGAGCGAAGCCATTCGCAAATTTCATCGTCAGATTTTGCAGAAGGCGCTTGATGCGGTTGATCTGCAAACCGTCGGGCAGCGTGATTTATCGAGCCTAGTTTTGGCGGTCGGCAAAGACGACATTCCCGAAGCCAAACGGGTCATCAAGCATTTTCGCCGCAGCTTCGACGCGCGATTCGCGAAGTCACCGAAGAAAGATTCGGTCTACTGTTTAGCTATTCAATTTTTTGATTTGACGTGTGGTCTAAAGACTTTCCAGGAGGAAGCAGATGCTTAAACTCAAGATACTTTCATTCGTCATGGCGGGTCTCACCGTGATCGGACCAGCCTCGGCGCGCGCCGGTCGTGAAACCGGAAACGGGGGTGACGCGATCGCGCTTGAATTCGCTTCGCTTGCGCAAATGATTTCGGACGAGCTTGAAAAAAACCGTCGAACTTCCCCGAAGTGGATGTCGTTGAATTTCGCCGGGTCATCAAAGACACCTTAGTCACCTCGATCGATCGCGTGTTCGTCGGCGGCGTCGAAAAAGACATGGCGAATTACCCGGACCTGGTACGAATCGATATCAGCCGTAGTCGCTTCCCGCAGATCCCGCGGGACGCGCGACTCAAGGCGCTGGTGCTTCACGAATACCTGGGAATCATGCGCGTCGATGATCTCGGTTACCGCATTTCGAGTCGTCTGTACAAATCAGGCGCTTTGGCGGTCGTAGCCCCGTCCGCACGCAAACCTGACCTTTTCGTGGTATCGCCGAACTGCCACAGCGAATCGGAAAGATTAAGAGTTTTCACCCGTATCACCATTTTAACCGACGCGATTAAAAAACGCGATTTTTCGGATACGATCATCGAATACGCCGATCGAGCGTTGAATACATGTGTTGAATACATGTGAAGACGCGTTCGTGGAAATCATGCCGCGTGACTACCCGGATCTCAAACACAAAGTACACCTCGTACGGGGCCACCGCGCGTTGTCCGATGGAGACGTTTCGCTAGCCGAAAACGAACTTCTGCTAGCTTGCGGCTATCCAGGGCGAGTTCTGAGTTCGTTCGGGCCGAACATGACGCTGGCGAAACGTCTGTTGGTGCGCGGACATTCCAGCGCCGTGCTTGAGTTTATTGATCGATGCTCGCTCCATTGGGGCCGTGGTGACGAAACGGTGTTGAAGTGGCGGTCCGACATCCGCGCGGGAAAGGTTCCGGATTTCGGCGCGAACTTGGACTATTGAGCGAGGCCTGGTGAATGGCTTGCTCGATCATCTGGATCGAGGTGGGCAAATGATGTTGGCACGGGCAGCCAAAATGAGGAAACGCCCTAATCTGGGGTCCTAAGTTCGAGAACGATGAGGTTTTTACAGCTCCATGGCGCAAAGAGTCATTTCTGTATCGAGCAGCTTTGACTTGGTGGCGGGTGCCGTCGATAACCTTCCCACGTGATGAAAACGGGACAGAAGAATCGAGCTTTCGGCTCGACTCTCGGAGCCTGTTTTTCACAAGGAGGACAAAACAAACCGTATGAAGTTTTTCTTTAACCTATTCTCT
>JAVFAU010000417.1:0-2668 GCA_034002335.1 Bdellovibrionales bacterium
TTCAATATGGCTTTCTCAAGAAAACAACGCTGAACGACAGCGACATTGAAATTGTCGAGATGGCGTCTCGCGATCTGTTGACATCGCTTTCGCCTACGATTGAGCGTCATGGCGGTCGTGTCGACAACGGGTTGATTGAAAAGGTCTTTGTGGCTCTCGAGCAGAATGAGCTTCTTCCGGTGCGGATCAAGGCCCAATCGGTTCGGGGGATGCTCGGTCCTGTGTTTGGAAAATTTCTAGCGGGCAATCACCTCGCCAACTCCGCATCACTGAGTCTTGGATTGCAGGCAGATCATATTACCCGTATCGACGAGGTCGTGAAAGATTGGGCCGAAGGACACCGACTTGTTCTTGCGATCATGGGTAATGTCGAGTTCTTGACCGTGAACCAGGTGAAGACGGCGCTCAGTCAGATTCCGAATAGAAACAAAGACGAGATCAGCGAGCGCGCTCATATCCAAATGCTCGATCTTATTTTAAGAGGCCGTCCTCTCGCACGTGATATCGAGGGGCGTACATACGTGCTGCCGTCGAATCTCATTCCCGGATATCGCGTTGCGGATCTCGAGCGTCTGAACCTGAACCGTGTGTTGAGCAGCCTGATTTTGAAGGGGTATGCTCGTCAAACGCCACGAGCGGGAAATGCGCCGCAGATTACGAGCCAAGAAGCGCAAGAAGTCTTTTCGGATGTGAAATCGTTGGGTCGTGATCTCGGTTTCGTCGATGTTCGTTCGCTTCAGTCGGGAACACGCACATTCATGGAGATGGGTGTGTTCACGTCCGTTTCGGACGGAGACCAGTTTATTTCTCTGCGCGAGGCGGTCGAGTGGCTTGAGATCGTCGCAAGCTCAAGCAAGCTTGCGGATCATATTCACAGTCAATTGGTAGGTGCTTGCGGGGTGGGGCCACTGGGTGTGTTTGGCGACATGAGATTGAGCGCACAGTGTTTTCGTGAGCGACTCCTGCCCCTTCTGCGGTCAACGCTTTCGCATTTACCGAACGTGGTTCGCACGATCAATCAAGCGGAGCGCAGTCGACAAGCGGAACGTTTGATACGTTCTATCGAAGAATCCGTGCGGCCGCTTGGAATGACTGACTTGCCGATTGAACTGAGCGAGCTGCGCGCGATGATTCCCGTACTTCATTACGCCGAGTCGCTTTTTGCGCGGTTCGACGTGAATCAGACGGGTGTGCTTGAGGACGAGGAAGTCTGGAGCATATTCCCCTTGATCCGTCCTTTTATCCGCACGGTCGCGACGGGAGTCGATCTATCCGCTGGGGAAGAGCGTGCGATCTTCTCGTGGATCGTGCGGAAAGGTGAGCCGCCCTCGACGACGATGGGTGGAAAAATCAGTTTGAAGATGTATCAAGCGCGGCTCGGTTTCTTAGAGGAAACAGCCACGGTCGAAACCATTCTTCAAATTCTTGGAAGCTTCCAAAAGGTCGGTCGTGAGTCGAAAGACCGGGCCGTACTTGAGCTGTATCGTCTTCACGCGGCCGCGTGGGAAAAGAAGCTAGGTAGCGGAGATGAAGAAATCATGAACCGCACCCGCAATTTATTGCAGTGTGCGGATGAAGCGAAAGACAGCTTTGCGCGATTGATTCAAATGCGTCGAGCCGACATCTTCAGTCGTGACGAGCGCCAGGATGACGAAGAGCAGGCGGTCGCCTTTTTGACGAGATTTAAAACCCTCGTTCAAGGCGATCCGCAGCTCCAGCTCCTTTGCCAGGCATTTTAGCGTCTAACCGCGCATGGGAAGATCGGCACCGGCCATTTTTTTCCAGTATGGCCCGAGGTCAAGGCGCACGCTCAAGCGTTTGGCGAAATTAAAAATCCCGCCAAGCTTGCGATGTAAAAAGAGAATGCTATGTGGCGGCGGCGAGTACTTGAGGGAGCGAACGAAGTTCGTTCCGGCTTCGCGATTCTTTTTTGCGTAATCGACGTCTTCAAAAGAGAACGGTTGGTTGGACGCGAGAAAAGGTTCTAGGGAGTGAATCAGAAGTTCCGCGAAAAGTCGTTTCGACTCGGCGCTTTCCCTGCGGTCGATCAGGCCGAATGAAAGACCCTCTGCAACGATATCGTCGGCATTTTGGCTGGCCATGACGGCAAGCAAACCACGATATCGCGATCGAAAGTCTTCGGGGTAACGTAAGGTCGCGCCGAAATCGAGCAAGACCAAAGCGTCATCTGGCGAAATAAGAAAGTTCGCGAAATTTGGATCGGTTTGCACCAGGCCCCAGTCGAAAAACTCCATGCAAAAAAGATCAAGAAGTGAGTGCGCGATACGTTCTCGTCTCTCGAGGCTCGGTCTGGAGCGAAGCCAGACCTCGAGAGGAACGCCTGGTTCCCACGACATGGTCAGCACACGGCGGCTCGAGTACTCGGGAAAGGCCTGAGGCACGCGATAGCGCGTGTCGCCGGCAAGGCGTTCACGGTATTCGGTCATAAGCGAGAGTTCGAGCTCGTAGTTCGCCTCTTGATGAAGGACGCGCGCGAGCTCTTGAAAGACAGGGTCGAGATCCGCCTCGTGACCGGAGACAGAGGAGAACGCTTTGGCGACACGTTTCAGAATAAGCAGGTCGGAGTCGATGGAGGCGGCGACACCCGGGTATTGAATTTTCACCGCGACGTCGTGTCCGTCGAGAGTCCCTCGATGAACCTGACCTA
>JAVFAU010000418.1:0-2659 GCA_034002335.1 Bdellovibrionales bacterium
GGATGTTCGCCTTCAGCAAATACGCCTGGTAAACAGCCTCTTCATCGACTCCCATCGCAAGCGTCAATAGCCGATCGACTTCGATGCCCGATTGGAAGTAGTTGCCCATGTAGTAATACGCGCGCGCAATTCGGCCTCGCCATTCGATTTCTTCCGGCAAAGTATGTTGCAAGCTAATGAGTTTCGAATACTCGGCCACGGCCGCCTTGAAGTCTTGGACGTCGTAAAAAAGAAGGCCCGCGACTTTTACCTGCGCGTCTCGTCTTGCTTCGGCGTCACTCGACCAAGCTATGACGTTGCGATAGTTGCGAATCGCATCGTCGAACTTTTTGAGATCGTATTGATAGATCTTGCCGGCTTCAAGCGAGGCCGCCGCCGAATGAACAGCTCCTCCGGTTCGCGAGTTTTCCCGTTTGGCGACGCTCTCGTAAAGAGCCGCCGCCTCGGCGGGCTTTTTTCGCTCAAGAAGCTTCTTGGCTCGCTTCATGTCGATCTCAGTCGACGACAAACACGAGCTTAGGATCAAACTTAAGCCCACGATCAACGCCGACCGAAACATGGTCAGTTCTTCACCGGCGCTTCAGGCGCGCCCTCTTCATCACCCGCATCGCCGATTGTCGCGATACCCGTGACTTTTTCGTCCGGGTTCAACGTGATCAAACGAACGCCTTGAGTGTTACGACCAAGAATCGAGATGTCAGACGCGTTCATGCGAATGGTCTGTCCCTTGTCTGTCGTAATCATCAGTTCGTCAGTATCCAGCACCATGCGCGTGCCCACGACAGGACCCACTTTGTCCGTCGTTTTTTGCGTGATGATTCCGACCCCACCGCGAGATTGAACACGGTATTCTTCGATCGGTGTACGTTTACCGTATCCGTTCTCCGTCACCATGAGAATCGTCGCTTTCGAAGACTTGTCGAGAATCTCCATACCAACCACGATATCCTCGCCGCTCGCCGACTTTCCAAGCGTCACGCCCTTCACGCCGCGTGCGGAACGACCCATCGCACGTACATCACCTTCGTCGAAACGAATCGACATACCGTCTTTCGTCGCAATAAAGACATCACATTTGCCATTCGAGAGCTTCGCATCGATGACGTTGTCGTCGAGATCGGTCGTCAAAGCGATGATGCCCGAAGGACGCGGATTCGAGAACGCATCAAGTCCCGTTTTCTTGATGATGCCTTTCTCGGTGAGCATCACGACGAAACGGTTTTCATCGAACTGATCGACCGGAAGAATCGCGCGTACCTTCTCGGTGTTGCCGAGGCTGAGTACGTTCGCAATCGCCTTTCCCTTCGAAGTCCGACCTGCAAGCGGCAGCCTGTGAACCTTCACCCAGAACAACTTACCCTTGTTCGTGAAGAACAAGAGCATCGTGTGCGTGTCGGCCACAAAGATATCGCGAACGAAATCCTCTTCGCGCGTTTCCGCGCCTTTTAAGCCTTTTCCACCGCGTTTCTGCACGCGGTACTCATCAAGCGGAATACGCTTGATGTACCCCGTATCCGTCATGACAACGACCATCTGCTCGTGCGCGATGAGATCGTCATCCTCGATTTCAGTCGTGTCGCCCGTGAGTTGAGTTCGACGCGGATTCGAGAACTTGGCGCGAATCTCTTCGAGCTCGCCGACGATGATGTCGTAGATTTTGCGAATGTCCGAAAGAACGTCCTTGAGCCATGCGATCTGTTTTTCGATTTCGCCGAGTTCATCGACGATTTTTTGACGTTCAAGGCCTGTGAGGCGCTGCAAACGCATTTCCAAAATCGCTTGCGCTTGCTTCTCGCTGAAATCGAAGCGATCCATGAGGGCCGCTTTCGCGACCGCGACTTCTTTTGATTCACGAATCGTCGCAACGACCGCGTCGATCATGTCGAGCGCTTTCTTCAAACCTTCCAAAAGGTGCGCGCGCGCCTCGGCTTTCTTCAGTTCGAAGATACAGCGTTTCGTTACGACGTTCTGACGGTGTTCAATGAACGCCTCAAGCATCGACTTGAGATCGAACGTGCGTGGTTGGTTACGGCTGTCGAGCGCGAGCATGCGGATACCGAAGCTCGTCTGCATCTGCGTGAACTTGTAAAGACGGTTCAAGACGACGCTCGCGTTCTCGCCGCGCTTCACGACGATCACGATGCGCATACCCTCACGCGACGACTCATCGCGGATATCGGAGATGCCTTCAAGCTTCTTGTCGCGAACAAGATCCGCAATCGATTCAATCAGCTTCGCTTTGTTCACCTGGTACGGAATCTCGGTTACGATGATTTCTTCACGATCCTTGACGTTCGTGATTTCCGCCACCGCCTGAAGCGTGATGATGCCCGCGCCTTTTTTGTAAGCCGACAAAATACCCTGACGACCGGTCACGATTCCCGCCGATGGGAAATCCGGCCCAGGGATTTTTTCAATCAACTCGTCAATTGAGCACGACGGATTTTGAATGAGGTGAATACAACCGTCGATCACTTCGCCCAAGTTGTGCGGCGGAATGTTCGTCGCCATACCGACCGCGATGCCCGTCGAACCGTTCACAAGAAGGTTCGGGAACTTCGACGGCAGGATCAACGGAATCAAGAGCGAGTCGTCGTAGTTCGGACCGAATGGAACGGTTTCTTTTTCGATGTCCTCAAGCAAGGCTTCCGCAAGTTCG
>JAVFAU010000419.1:0-2651 GCA_034002335.1 Bdellovibrionales bacterium
CTCTGGAAAGTTTGACGACGGTTTATTTAATCCTCGCAACGCAAGTCACGGATGCGAGGTTGCGCGCTTTGGAAGAACTTCAGCCTTCATGGCGTCGCAGCGTTGCCCATATTATGAACTTCGAATCGGCGGATGTCGGATTTCAATACGAAATCAGCGGCAATAACGCGATGGGATGGAACGCGGATCAGATATTCGACGCGTTAAGCCAGCGTCTTCGTGAACTAGGGCCGCGTGAGTTCGAATCTGGAGCTTCCCTAGTGGGACCGCACAAACACGACGTCCGATTTCTATTCTCTGGGAACGACTCGCGTTTTTACTGCTCTCAAGGGCAACAAAGAGCCTTGATTCTCGCCTTCAAAATAGCTCAAATAGCCGTCCATCACTCGAAGTTTGGGAATTACCCGATCTTGCTTCTCGACGACGTAATGTCAGAACTCGATGCGGCCAAGCGGAGACAGCTGATGGAGTACCTGGAAGAAACAACCGCCCAGGTGCTGATCACAGCCACCGACCTAACGTGGTCGCGTGAGTTTCCGCTGGAACGGAATGCTGTGTTTGCGGTCGAGAATGGAAGAGTGACTGTGGCTGCCGAAGGCGCCATCCGAGCTTTCGCTGACGCACCTTAGACGATCGGTCTGGTGCTGACGGAAATGGCCGGAGGATGCCGACAACGTGGTCTCAACGAGTCTGGGGTGCAATGTGACCGATAATGAAGTTACCGCTTCGGCGGGTTCCAATACCGTCAACACGAACTATGGCGCGGATCAGATTCAAGTCCTTGAAGGGCTCGAGGCGGTTCGCAAGCGGCCTGGAATGTACATCGGCGATACCGGTATTCGCGGTTATCACCATCTCGTGTACGAAATCACGGATAACTCGGTCGACGAACATTTGGCCGGCCATTGCAAACGCATCACGGTCACGATTCACGCCGACGAGTCGATCAGCGTTGAAGACGATGGTCGCGGTATTCCAGTCGCTCAGCACAAAAACGGAAAGTCCGCGCTTGAAGTCGTCATGACGGTTCTTCACGCCGGTGGAAAGTTCGACGGTAGCTCGTACAAAGTTTCGGGCGGTCTTCACGGTGTCGGAGCATCGGTCGTGAATGCGCTTTCGCAACGTTGCTCGGTCGAAGTCAAACGCGACGGAGTTGTTTGGCGCCAGAACTACGAACGTGGAAAACCCCAGGGAGAACTTCAGAAACTTGGATCGGCCGATCACACGGGAACCAAGACGACGTTCAAACCCGACACGACGATCTTCAAAGGCGACGAAACTTCGGGCCCTTTGACGTACAACTTTTCGACCCTCGCGAACCGCTTTCGCGAACTTGCGTTCTTGAATGCCGGCCTCTATATCGCGCTTGTCGATGAGCGCACGGGCAAGAAGCAAGAGTTCCAATATGCGAACGGCCTGCAGGAATTCATCTCGTATTTGAACGAATCAAAGAAATCGCTTCACGGCGACGTCATGCATTTCCGCGCTATCAAAGACGATGTCGAAGTCGAGATCGCGATGCAGTGGAACGATTCGTACTCGGAATCGATTTACTCGTATTGCAACAACATCAACACGGTTGAAGGCGGAACCCACCTTGTCGGGTTCCGTGGTGCCTTGACGAGAACGACAAACGCGTATGCGCAGCAAAAGAACTTGCTGAAGGATCTCAAGGAATCTCTTGAAGGTGACGACATTCGCGAAGGTCTTGCGGCTGTTGTCTCGGTCAAAGTGCGTGAGCCGCAGTTTGAAGGTCAGACAAAAACAAAACTCGGCAACACCGAGGTCAAAGGCATTGTCGAATCGCTTGCGAACGACAAGATCGGCGATTGGTTTGATCGCAACCCGAATATCGCAAAACTGATTATCGGAAAATGCGTTGAGAGCGCGCGAGCTCGTATCGCCGCTCGCAAAGCGCGCGAACTCACTCGTCGAAAAACGGCGCTTGAGGGCAACTCGCTTCCTGGAAAGATGGCGGATTGCCAAGAGCGCGATCCGTCTCTTTGCGAATTGTACCTGGTGGAAGGGGACTCGGCGGGTGGTTCCGCCAAGCAGGCGCGCGATCGTCGCACGCAAGCTGTTCTGCCTTTGAAGGGTAAAATCCTGAACGTCGAAAAGGCGCGTTTCGACAAAATGCTCGCGAGCGAAGAGATCCGCATGCTGATTGCGGCGCTCGGAACGGGCATCGGAAAAGAAAACGTATCGGTCGACAAAATTCGTTATCACAAAATCGTCATCATGACCGATGCCGATGTCGACGGATCGCACATTCGTACGCTTCTACTGACGTTCTTCTATCGCCAGATGCCTGAAGTTCTTGAGCGCGGTTATATCTACATCGCCCAGCCGCCTCTCTATCGCGTGAAAAAAGGCAGCATGGAAAAATACATCAAGGACGAGCGCGCCCTTACAGAGTTCTTGGTTGATAGTTCGATTGCGAATCTTGAGGTCCACGGCCTTAAGGACGGAACGAAAGAAGCTGAGATCAAAGAGTTCGTGCTGAATATTCAGAAATACGAAAGCTTGGTTCGTGTTCTTTCGGCTCGTTACGATCGTGACCTCTTGCAGTTCTTGGTCGCGCGAAAAGAGAACCTCGACAAGATGCTTTCGTCGAAAGCCTCGGTCGAAGCGGTTGTCAGTTCGTTCAAAGA
>JAVFAU010000420.1:0-2645 GCA_034002335.1 Bdellovibrionales bacterium
CCCATGCCTGGCTTCCGATCGCGACGAGCCCATCGCTCGGCGCATGATGACTCGCGAACTCGACGGATCATCATGCGCCGAGCGATGGGCTCGTCGCGATCGGAAGCCAGGCATGGGGGCGAACGCTTCCCGAATCACACGCTCCCTACGCTCTCGATCATTTCGCACAGGCTGGATTTATTTCGCTTCTGCCGAAGAGATCGCAACAAATCGAAGCACGCAAGGAGTTCAATAAACTTTGTGATGACATCTCTTCGATCATCGAACCCTAGAGACGGCGTCTCATTGTCCAACACTTGAACGCTGTCGAACTTCGCTACAGGACCTTTTGTAAAATCCAAAATAAATTCGACCGATTTGATTCATCTTAATACAAGTCTACCCACGTGATATGTTTAGATATTAAACCAACCTGCCGAAAGGTCCGGAGTGAGGTTTGAATGTCTTATTATGCAATGCTTTTGTTAACCGCTCTTATCGCGCTCCCGTTCGGTTCGTCCTCGGCTCTCGCTGAAGAAGCCGTGAATGAGAATCCGTTGACCGCGGAAGCACGTTTTGAGCTGTCGCCAACGAATTCAAAAGAAGGCGATGTCGTTATCAGCATCAAAATCGACGAACCTTATAAGGCCTATGTCGACCGCTTCAAACTCGTCGTCGAAGAACCAAAAGGCGCGACGCTTTCGAAGTTCGAACTCACTCCGATTGTTCAATTCATGGATACCTTCTCTAAAAAGATGAAGGACGGAATCAAAGAGCAAGGCACGATGACGGCAAAGCTCACTCTGCCGAAAGCCGACCCAAAAGAGGTTAAGCTCAAACTCACGTATCAGGCTTGTACGACGGAGCATTGTCTGTTTCCAAAACACGTCGTTCTCTCGCCTCTGTTCGTGCATAAAAAACAAGATACCGTCGCGGCCATCAGCACAGTCATCGCCGACGACACCAAAGGCTCCGGCTCTGCTCAGAAAGCGGCCGTCGCCTCGGCCTCTCCGGATGCGGGCGACGTCGGCGGCGGCTCAAGCGACTTCGAAAAAGCCCTCAGTGGCGGTCTCGTTTCGGCCATTCTATTTATGTTGGTCGCAGGCTTCCTGACTTCGCTCACGCCTTGCATTTATCCGATGATCCCTATCACGCTCGCCATTTTGGGCGCGAACGAGCGCGGTGGCGAAGGTCATTCGAAAATGCGTAGCTTTTTTCTCTCGATCTTTTACGTGCTCGGCATCGCCGTCACGTACTCTCTCTTGGGAGTCACGGCGGCATCAACGGGAGCGCTGTTCGGTTCCGCCCTTTCAAACGTTTGGGTCGTATCCGGCTTAGCTCTTCTTTTCGTCGCGATGGGTCTCTCGATGTATGGCCTCTACGAGATCCAAGCGCCCGCGTTCATTCGTGACCGTGTTGGGACTGGGAAAGCGAAAAAGGGTTACGGCAGTTCCTTTCTCATGGGTCTCGCGGCCGGCATCGTTGCCAGCCCTTGTATCGGCCCCGTCTTGGTGAGCGTGCTTGCGTACATCGCTCAAACGCAAGACCGTCTTCTTGGCTTCATTCTTCTTTTCAGCTTCGCGATGGGCATGGGTGTGTTGTTCATCGTGCTCGGAACATCGAGCTCGTTGATTTCCAAAGTGCCTCGTGCAGGGGTCTGGATGGACAGCGTGAAGTTCCTGTTCGGAACCACGATGGTCGGGATGGCGATTTACTACGTCGCTCCAGTTTATCCAGACTGGTTGGTACGCGGACTCATTGGATTGGCTTTGATCTTGATCGCAAGCGCTTACGGCGTCTTCGCACCCGCGACCAGCGGCACCGCCCAGGTTCGAAAAGGCGCCGCAGTGGCCGCGTTCTGTATCGGGATCGCGCTCATGATGACGTCCACCCTCGAAAAAACGGGCTTCCCGATTGCGGCCGTTTCTGGCGGCGGCGCGGTCGCTTCGAGCAGCAAGGTGCCGAAACTGAATTGGGGAAAATACTCCGACGAAGTTCTCGCCCAAGCGATCGCGGAAAAGAAGCCGGTTCTCATCGACTTCTGGGCCGACTGGTGTGGCGCTTGTCATGAACTCGAAGAGAAAACGTTTCCGGATGCGCGCATTCAGGAGCTTTCAAGAGATTTCGTGCTCTTTAAAATCGACGCGACCCACGACTCTCCGGAGGTTGATCGCCTGAAGAAGAAGTATCGCGTGATGGGGCTTCCGACGATGGTTTTCTACGACACGAACGGGCAGCTTCGCGGCGACCTCACGGTCACGGGCTTCCTAAAGGCCGATGAGTTTCTCGAACGAATGAATCGAGCGGCGCAACCGATGAATCGCGCCGCGGCCAGTGAAGAGTAAGAACAGCACGAACACACCTAAACGCTGTCTCACCTTGAGACGGCGACACGCCAATTGTGGAACCAACGTGGTGTCCTCCATTGAGACGTGGCAAACTGAAGCGGTGGGGTTTCAAGAAATGACGTGGGGGCAGGCTGAATGAAGCAGCGGTTTGGTCGTGTACGCGATCTTCTAAATAGCCTTTCAAAAGGTGAACGCTTCGGCTCATTCGGACGACGACTTGGCAACGCCCCGCTTATGACAATCCTGTTTGCGACTTCAACGAGCCTCTTGATGTACCAGAACTGCTCCCCCGCGATGCCGACTTCGTCTTCGACCGGC
>JAVFAU010000421.1:0-2635 GCA_034002335.1 Bdellovibrionales bacterium
CGGGGCTTTGATCGATGTCTTCGGCCATCTGCTTGTCGTGAAGCGAGGAGAGGAAAGTCTCTCGGTCGCGAAGGCGACGGATAAAATAAAAGGCGCGCTTCCTGATTTTCAAGCTCTCACGCCGTTCATCACGCTTGAGGCGATTGTCGTCGGAAACGGAAAGCTGAATGGCGTGGTTGTTCAGGGCATCGACGAGAAAACGGTCGATACCGTTTTGCGGCTCAAATCGCGGATTGTGAGTGGGAGTTTCACCCTCGGTCGCCAGGCGGAGCACGGTCGATCTGAGGATGAGCCGGCCTATGCCGTTGTCGGTAAAGCGCTCGCGGCGCGCTTTGGTTTAAAGTCGGGTGATACGTTTCGAGTGGTATTGCCGCGGCCGTCGGAGCACGACACGGCGGCTTTTACCTCAAAGGTCGCTGTCTTCAAAGTCGCGGGTATTCTTGATTTCGGCAAAGCCGATTACGACGAGCGAACGGTGATCACGTCGCTTGAAGAAACGCGGCGCTTGGGCGGAATTCAGGCTCCGTTCACGGGGCTGCGTGTGCGTTTGAAGCATCCGGATCGCGCGCAAGGCGCGGCTCTTGATTTGATACGAGAGCTCGGCAGTTCGTGGTGGGTCATGGATTGGACCGAGGGGAATCGCAATCTGTTTCGCGCCATCAAGTATGAAAGGGTCGCGATCTTTTTCGTGATTCTCATCATGGTCATCGCCGCGAGCTTCAATGTCGCAAGCAATATCTATATCGGCGTGTTGCGAAGGACGTCTGAAATTTCGATTTTGCGCGCCCTCGGCTTCTCGAAACGCGAGATATCGTCGCTTTTTCGGATGCAGGGGCTTTTGTTTGGTGTCTTGGGCGTTGTCGTGGGGCTTTCGCTCGGGGCGCTTTTGGGTGGTTTATTTATTTGGGCGCAAACGCAGTTTCAGCTTTTACCGGCGGAAGTTTATAAGCTGAACCACATCGGTGTCGAGTTCAGCACGGCCGACGTATTCGTGATTTCACTGACGGCGATCGCGATCTGCGTGCTTGCATCGCTTGGGCCTGCAAAGAGGGCTGCGGGTTTAGACCCGATTGAGGGGTTACGGCATGAATAGTCTTTTGGTCGCTCGCGGAGTTACGAAATCGTATCCGATGGCGGGAGGTCGTCTTGAGATTCTCAAGGGAATCGATCTCACGATTGAAAAAGGCGAGGCGATTAGCATTGTCGGAGCAAGTGGTGCCGGCAAAAGCACGCTTCTTCACATCTTGGGCACGTTGGATCGTCCGACGCTTGGTAAGGTCTCGCATCGGGGAATTGATCTTACGAAGATGGAGGACGACGCGCTATCGAAGCATCGAAACTCGACAATGGGCTTCGTGTTCCAGTTCCATCATCTCTTGGCTGAGTTTTCTGCGCTCGAAAATGTGGCAATGCCATTGAGAATTGGTGGTGAGGCTCCGGCTGTGGCTTTGCGCAGGGCGGAAGAGCAGCTTGTGACGATGGGACTCAAAGACAGGCTGCATCATCGTCCTTCAGAGTTAAGCGGCGGTGAACAGCAGCGCGTGGCGATTGCTCGTTCGATCGTGAAAAGGCCCGAGATTCTGTTTGCGGACGAGCCTACGGGGAACTTGGATACTCAAAACGCGGCGCGCATTCAGGATCTTCTTTTCGAACTCCAGAAATCGATGGGGCTTACCTTGGTTGTCGTCACGCATGACGCAGCCTTTGCCGCCCGTTTTCCGCGCGCTCTTCGCATGCGCGATGGGCAGTGGGAAACGAGGAATTTTTGACAAGGCTGCGGAGATCGTACTAGGCTCTCGTCTAGCCGGTTTAAATATCTAATATGACTGAACAATTCAGTTCAAATCTCGGCTAACTCGACGGTGCCCCTAGGGGGGCGCGAGTACGAGGACGATTTGAACTGATGTTTAGACTCGTGACTTCGAGAGGGCAGCATCCTGAACCGCATCCAACACTCACTTAGTCATGGGCTTGCCGGTCGGTTGTTTACGACATCTGTCGGTTTGGCCATCGGTTTTTCTTGTTTAACTTTACCTACGTACGCACGTTCGCAAACTGCGCTTGAGGAGTCTTCTTCGCAAGCGACGCAGGTTGCGCAGAACACGCGCGGTAGCCGCGCTCAGGCGCCAGCGCAGACACCGCGGGCACAGGCGGCTCCTCGCGAATCGCGACGTCAGCCGCGCCCCCGAGCGCAGCAGCGGCAAAACCGACAGCGTCGCGCGAATCCTTCGCAGCCGGCGTTGCGAGTTGTTGATGGCCCTGTTGTTAAAAGCATCGTCGTTGAAGGAAATAAAAAAATTGAAGTCGATGCGATTATCGCGAAGCTCGCAACAAAGGAAGGCGAGGGGTTCACGGCTGCAAAGGTGCGTGAGGATCTTGGACTGCTTTTCAAAACGGGATTTTTTTACGACGTGAAGGTCGATCGTGAAGCTGTCGAGGGCGGGGTGCGGCTGACGTATTCGGTCGTCGAAAAGCCGGCGATCACTTCGATCGTGTTCTCAGGTAACAGCGAACTTGATTCCGATGAGCTCTCTACGGCGGCTGGCATTAAGGCCTACGAAGTTCTCAATATGGCCCGCATTCGCAGCGCCGTTGAGAAGGTTCAAAAGCTTTACGAGGACAAAGGTTACTTTCT
>JAVFAU010000422.1:0-2626 GCA_034002335.1 Bdellovibrionales bacterium
ATTCGCGCCGCGTACCCCGCGGCCACAGCACGACGCTCGATACGGATGGACGCATTCAGCTTCCTGACTAGCCGGCCTCTCTATGTGGAGCTGTTGATGGATGACAGGAACTCGCGGATTTGATCACCCGTTAGAACACCGAGCACTCCTGTCACGACGAACTGCACACCAACGCAAAGAATGATGAATCCCATGATCTTCGTCATCGCATGCAGCCCATTGACCCCAAGAAACTTTACGAGACGGCTCGATGAACGAAGGATTCCAAAAACCACGACCGCGACAATCAAAATCCCGATCGCAATGAACAGGTGATCAAACCAGTTACCTTTGGCGATCGAGCTCATACCGATTACAACCGATATCGAACCCGGACCGCTGAGACTTGGCATCGCGAGCGGCGTACACGAAATGTCACGTTTTGCGACCGCTTCTTTTCGTTCTTCTTCGGTTTGGTGCTCGTCCTTTGCTTTCAACATTCCCATCCCGACACCCGAAACCAGAATGCCTCCCGCGATTCGCATTCCGGGAAGCGAAAGACCGAAGAAATTCATGATGAAGGTTCCGGCAACCAGGAATGTCAGCAAGATCGCGGCCATGTAGATCACGCCTTGACGAGCCTGCCTGGCGCGCTCTTCTTCCGTACACGACTCCGTCAGCGACAAGAACATGGGAGCCGTGCTGAAGGGGTTTACGATAGGAAGTAAGGCCGCAATAGTTCCAAAGATCAGTTCCATTCCGGGATTAAATCAAATTTGACGTCCGTCATCACGAGAAAAAATACAGGTCTATTTCCCGTATTTTTCTATTCGGGACCGCTTGTCGCAACTACGCAACCGAGGCCACGCTCCGGACCTCGCTCAATGGCGCAGAACTTCGAATTGGTAACCATCCAAGTTACCGATCATAGGCACCGAACTTGCTGCTACAATTCAAATGCCCGCGGTATTTCTTCTTTTACTCATCTCACTGTTCACATCGACGTTCACGATGAGTGTCCACGCGCACGCGATGCCGGAGAGTCAACACCCGCCCTCCACATACACCCCTTTCGGAACTCCAATTCATATCGAAGACGGTCGAGCTTTTTATTTCTCGAACGACCTTCAGACCGATGCCATTCACTCCCTCCGCGACAAACTTGATCTACTGATCGCACGAGATCACAAAGAGTTCGATGGAGTTGATTTAAAGGGCCTTCGCTCAAAGCTCGATCAGATCCGTGTATTTATCTATTCCGGCGAACCTTTCATTGCTTCGGGTGTTCGCGCCGCAGCCGTTAATTTCGCCAAACAGGGCTTTATTCTGCTTCACTACGACAGAACAAAAAAATACTCCGCCAAGCAGATACTCATCATCCTTTTCCACGAAGCCCTTGGGGCACTTGGCTACCACGACGACAACTACCTTCTTACGGCTTGCCTCTTCATGAAGCTTCAAGAGCCAAATCGACCCCTCAGCCCGTTCATCGAGCAACGAATGCGCAGGCAATTCGACAAACCGAAGATCACACAAAACCAAGTGCTCATTGCATCGGGCGGAGGTGCGACTTCGGTTGGCGCCGGTGGCGACGGCGTGACCGCCGAGGTCAAAGTTCATGTTTTATCTCTGCTGAATCAGTCTCACCCCACTCTTTCGATCGAATCACAGGCTCTACTGGAACGAATAATGGAAGATGTCATCAACACGCATTTCGAATCGTTCGAATTCAGAGATCGTTACGGACATATCATCGAGTATGGCCGCCTTGGGATCGGCCTCAACAAGCTCACTACAAATTTTGACATCCTCATAAACACCGACGAATGGAACCCCGTCATGAGTCTTAATTCCATTACGAGATCGAATATGGAACTACTCGAGCAGATCGCGATCGTCTTACGAGCGGGCCCCATAAACCCATCGAAATCCCCATGAAAAAAACCAAGGCCTCTTGTATTCTTCGCTCCGCATTTGATCGCCTCAAGAAACAAAATTCTTCGGTTTCAATGCGTGGCTTAGCCATTCGACTCAAAGTTTCTCATCCGTTTCTTTCAAAAATGATCTCTGGAAAGTCGGCTGTACCGCAAAGCCGGTTTAAGGAAATCGCCAAAGCTTTTCAGTTAGACGCCTACGCCTCGCGAGAGCTTCGGGACGCAATGATCGAGGACCTCTCAGCCACCGAAAAGGCGGAACGTCTGCTCAATCGTCAGGGCAAACAGAAGAAAAAAGCCATAGCCGTCTACGAAGAACGGCCCATCAAACATATGACCCTGTTGGCGAATTGGTACGATATCCCCGTGTGGGACTACCTCACGTGCGTCAACGTTCCTAAATCGGCTCAAGCCATCGCCGATCGCCTTGCGATCACGCCCGAAATGGCCACACGGACCCTACGAAAATTGAGCGATGCGAAACTTATCGAAAGAGATGAAAACGGCGACTGGAAAAAAGCAACACAGTATGTTCGCTTCCCTTCAGTGGCACCTTCTGGCGTCTTGAAATCCTATTATACCGACGTACTGAAACGAGCGACTCAAGAGCTTTCACGCACGAGTCCCCTCGACTTCGAACGAAGATTGATTATTAATTTTTCGATTGCGACATCAAACGACCGAATCCCTGAAATCAAAGAACGTCTCAGCCA
>JAVFAU010000423.1:0-2617 GCA_034002335.1 Bdellovibrionales bacterium
TGCAAAACTGCCACGATCTGTTCGTTGGAAAATCTCTTCTTCATGCTCTCTCCTTACCCCGTTCGGGGTCGTTATGACACGGAGTGAGCTAAGTTGGAAACTGCCTAAATTTCGGGGAGTCGGTCACCATGACCTAAACTCCTCAGTGATAGTCACAAACATGAACTTCTTCCGGCCCCGATATACTCCACTTAAATACCACTCGCCATTGATCATTGATTCGAATGCTGTGGTAGCCGCGAAGGTTTCCCGACAGCGCTTCTAGCCGATTACCAGGCGGCGACCTTAAGTCTGCTAGAACATGGGCGTAGTGGAGCATATCTAGTTTTCTTTTTAAGACACTTTGAACACCAGCCCAACCGGCTTCCGTCCTTCTTTCATGAGAGGCGACAAGCTTAAGAGCATTTCCGCAAGATCAGGACGAAGCGCTACGAAGCTCTTGATTTGAGTTCCTTCAATCTCGTAGTGAATGACTTTTTGTGGATCATTTACCCCAAGAAGACGGGCTTGATATTTCTCAAGAACAGCAGGGGCTGGAGCATAATTTAAGACCTGAACGTTCGGATGATTTTTAAAATGAACCGACACTTCTTTTAAAAGCGTGTCATCGAGATCAAGCATGATGTACTCAAACGGCGCCTTGGAAACATCACTCTTGAAAACCTCACTCATAGAGATCAAGCGTCTTAAACGTTCCGTCAGTCGCTCTTGATCTTCGGCGACGGAGTATATGTCTCGGTAAAGCTGACGGCGGTCTTCAAAAACGGCTCTTGTTTCGGACTGGTTCCAAAACTCCGCGAGGTCTTGCTGGTACCGAGTCGCGATTTGCTTATTAACGCTTCCATCCTCTTGGCCTTGCTTAGGACTAATCGGTACCCAGCGCCCATTCGTCTGAACAAACCCGTTCGAACGGTCCGTGTATCGCGGCATGTGCTCGTAACTGACAATCGCGCCATGCAGTGCAGATGGTGTCATTTCGGCGATGGCCGGGTTTAAATATCCAAGAAACACGCGCGTGGAAGGGTGCGAAGAGTTATTCGATGAGAGAAGATGTGTCTTTAAATTCTCCCGAGCAAGCTTTGAAAAATACGAGGAAATCATAGCTGGAATAGTTCCAGCTAACCCCGTATCGACAAATAAAACCTTTCTCCCAGACGTAAGAGTGGCTTCTGAAATCCCTTCTTGCGCGAGATAATCCGCAACATGCGCGGCCTTCATGTTCCCTCGCGAAATATTCAAAAGATGAATTCGCTCAAGCTGAGCCGGCTCCTGTGCCAGACTCAGTTTCGCGAAATCGTAGAGCAGCTCTGAATCTCTCGCTAAAAAATAAATATGGTGCTTCGGGTACATTTCAAGTACCTGAGCGATAGCTTCAAGATGCGCCATTTGAGATCATTCCAAACTCGTGGCAAGTCTTCATGAACCCGAGGCTGCACCGACAAGATGTCGGGACGATCGAGATAAGATTCCATGTAAAACCGTCCAAACAATCGACACCGATTAGGGGCAGGTAAGAGGTCCTCTCACCTGCCCTGAGCTAGAGCTAGCTCAAAACCTACTCAAGAAATGTGGAGTTCTGGTAATCCGGAAGACGTGGCAACGTCTGCGCCGGAAACTCTCCCGTTAGCGTATTAAGAAATGCGACAATCGAACGCGTATCGGACTTCGAAAGACTCTGACCAAGCTGAACCTTCGCCATCACACGCACCGCCTCACCTAGATCATTCACCGAACCGTTGTGAAAGTAAGGCGCCGTGAGAGCGATGTTACGAAGCGGGGCGACTCTCCAAAAGTTCTTATCCGTCTCGCTCTTTGTCACTGCGTAACGACCAAGATCTTTTGAAATCTCATATTTCTTTTCGATGTCCGCATCTGATATCGTAGGAAACTTCATAAAGAAACCCGTCCCAATCGGCAACTTCGGTCCCGCGAAATACGCGCCGGAATGACAAGACGTACAGCCCACTTTCTGGAAAGTCTCCCAACCTTTTTTCGCTTCCGCACTGATCGCGCCCTTATCGCCTTTCTGAAAACGGTCAAAAGGAGCGTCCTCTGTAATCAACGTGCGTTCGTACGAAGCGATCGCTTGAACGACGCGATCAATGGTCACGACACTCTTTGAGCCGGCGCGCCCACCAAAGACCTTCGCAAAAGCTTCGCGATAACCTGGAATTTGCCGAATACGATCGACCGCGACGTCGTGATTCTTCATTCCCATCTCGACTGGGTTCGTGATCGGCCCTTTCGCTTGGTCCTCAAGCGTATTCTCACGACCATCCCAGAACTGAACGCTCAAAAACGCCGAATTCCAAACTGTCGGAGAATTGCGTTCGCCACGTTTTCCATGAATACCAAACGATGTCCGCACGCTGTCATCCCCACCAGCCATGACGTTGTGACATGAATTGCAAGAGATTGTACCCGAGCTCGAAAGACGCGGATCAAAATAGAGCTGCTTTCCCAGTTCGATCTTCTCCGGCGTCATCGGATTCTTTTCGGGGATAAATATATCCGCTCGATTTACAACAAGAAGTTCCGACGACTCCTGCTCCTGAGCCTTCGCCTGAATCAATGACCCTGCTCCCAAACCGGCAATCAAAACAAGAAAACCAAACGA
>JAVFAU010000424.1:0-2594 GCA_034002335.1 Bdellovibrionales bacterium
GACGGCTGGCCACAGTGAGGGCAGAGTCCGTACTTCTCACTGGCTCGCCCGTCGCCATCGACCGCCACACGGTGGTCGAAGACGAAGCATTCGCCGTCCCACTGCGTTTCGCCTTTTGAAGCTGGGTATTGATCGATGTAATTTAGAATGCCGCCATCGAGCTGGTAGACCTTCTTGAAGCCCTTTTCTTCCATGGCACGAATCGCTTTTTCGCAGCGAATGCCGCCAGTACAAAAAATATAAGTCGGCTTTTCCGGGTCTTGCCCTGTTTTGTCGAGCCATTCCGGAAATTCAGAGAACTCTTCGATATCGGGCTTAAGCGCGTTTTTAAAGGTGCCGATCGCGGTCTCATACGTATTGCGTGTATCGATGATCACGGCATCAGGACTCTGAATCTGCTTGTGCCACTCGTCTGGAGAAAGATGAGTTTCTGATCCCGCTTCGTGGGGCAAAAGATCAGGGCGCTGAAGTGTCACGATTTCTTTTCGAACCTTCACCACGAATTCCATAAACGGGTACTTCTCGCCTGGTTCAACCCAGCTTGTTTTGACGTTGAAGAATTCGAAGCCTGGTTGAAGAAGCGATCCCGCCGCTTTGACGAATGCGTTTAGGCCTTCAGACTGACCCGAACAAGTGGCATTCAGACCTTCGCGACCAAGGATAATTAGGCCGGAAACATCGTGTGTTTTAGCGAGATCCTTGAGTCCAGCGTGGACGGCTGCGACGGCTTCATCAGAAAGCGTCACAAAGTGGTAAAATGTTTGAACTTCGATTTTTTTATCTGTGCGTGGAACCGGTGCAACCATAGAGGGCAAGGAATACCGTTTTTTGGAGGATTAGGCAAATGCTGCGACTGGAGAGATTGGCAAGAAAGAAACCTCATGCTAGCGTCCGTCGTCTATGTCTGATCTTCAAGATTCCGCTGTCAGCTCAAAAGAACAAAGCTCCGGGGCCGGCTCTGCCCAAGAGGGCGGTACGGCGAAAGAACGCGAAATTTTGCGTCGTCGCACGTTTGCGATCATTTCTCACCCCGACGCTGGTAAAACAACCCTCACAGAAAAGCTGCTTTATAACGGCGGGGTCATTCACGAAGCCGGAGAGGTCAAGGGAAAGTCTGGAACAAAAGCCGCGACCTCCGATTGGATGGCGCTTGAGCAGCAGCGCGGAATCTCGATCACATCATCGGTGATGCAGTTCGAGTACAAAGGCCTTCGGGTCAATTTGCTCGATACTCCCGGCCACAAAGATTTCTCTGAAGACACGTACCGAACGCTCGTAGCGGCCGATTCGGCTGTCATGTTGATCGACGTCGCCAAAGGGGTCGAGGAACGAACCAAAAAGCTCTACGAGGTTTGTCGTTATCGCAATATTCCAATTTTCACCTTCATCAACAAGTGTGACCGCGAAGGTAAAGCACCGCTTGAGCTGATCGATGAAATCGAAACGACGCTTAAAATGGCCTGCTGGCCTGTGACATGGCCGGTGGGTCTTGGCGGACTTTTCTTTGGAATCTACCACCGTGTCCGTAAGGTGATTTATCCCTACGAAGGCAAGGATAACGATCAAGACACCACGCCGATTCCCGTGGCATCGCTCGATGATCCCGCTCTTGAGCAGCGTATTCGCCCTGAAGTTCTTCAAGCGTTGCGCGAAGAAATCGAACTGATCGACGGCACTCTTGGTGAGTTTGATCACCAGGCTTTTCTTGATGGAAAGGTGAGTCCTGCCACGTTTGGTTCGGCAAAACAGGATTTCGGAGTTGATCTCTTCTTGGACCTTTTCAAGGACTGGGCGCCAGGGCCTGGCGATCGAAAAACCAAAACAGATCTGATCGTAAAGCCGCTTGATAGCGCGTTCACCGGTTTTGTTTTCAAGATGCAGGCGAACATGGATCGAAAGCATCGCGATCGCGTGGCATTCATTCGAATTTGCAGCGGTAAGTTCGAACGCGGCATGAAGGTGCATCACATGCGTCTTGATCGCGAAGTCCGTCTTTCGTTTTCGAGTCAGTTCGTGGCCCAAGATCGTGAAACGGTCGATGAGGCCTACGCGGGCGATATTGTCGGGGTGAATGACACGGGTTTATTTCAAATCGGTGATTCCATTACTACGGGCAAGAAGGTCTTGTTTGAGGATATCCCGAAGTTTCCGCCCGAGCTGTTTGCAAGGCTGTCGGTGAGTGACGCTATGAAACGCCAGAAGCTACAAAAGGGCATTCGTCAGCTCTCCGAAGAAGGCGCGATTCAGCTTTTCATCGATCCACACATCGGCATTCAAGATCCGATCATCGGTGTTGTCGGTGAACTTCAGTTTGAAGTCCTGCTCTATCGTCTTGAAGACGAGTACGGGCTTGATGTAAAGCTCGTGCGCACGCCTTATACGGTCGCGCGTTGGCCGAAGGATCAAGACGGCAAGCCTGTTTCTGACTTGAAGGGAAATCTTCGCGTGTATCGTGATATGAACGAGCACCCGGTCGTGCTGCTTGAGCAGGAGTGGGATCTCAACTGGGCGAAAAAAGAAAACCCAGATGTCGAATTCGCTTCGAGCATCAACACGGTTCGGGATCAGTATCAGCTTTAAGTTAGGCCGAAGTC
>JAVFAU010000425.1:0-2587 GCA_034002335.1 Bdellovibrionales bacterium
CAATGTCGTACCATGAAAGATGATGCAGTCATCGCCGATGACCGCCGTCTCACCGATCACGACCCCGATCCCGTGGTCGATGACCAGGCGCCGGCCGATCTTCGCGCCCGGATGGATTTCGATACCCGTTAGAAGGCGTGCGATTTCCGAAACCAACCGCGCGAGAAAGAAGAGTCGCGCGAGATAAAACATACGCGCCACGCGATAAAGACCGATCGCTTTGGGGCCTGCGTATAAAAAAAGAATCTCAAGTCGTGACTTCGCCGCGGGATCGTACCGCTTGTATGCATTTACGAAGTCCATAATTCCGCCGATCACGCGATCCCCCTTCGCTACCGAAGCAACAGGTAGCGGCCCAACTGAGGGTGAACCCGCGACCACTCCGCACCACTGGCACGTTCAGACTCGATAAAGTGAAACATCGAATTCACTTTGCTATCGAAGTCGTCCACCATCGCCACGATCATCGCCTCAAGGAACATCGGTTCCTTAGGAGATCCGTACTCGAGACGGCCATGATGACTCAAGATAATATGCTTGAGTTTATCTTTCATTCGATCCGTCATCTCGTCGGCACCCTGTTCGCGCATTTCGACCGACTTTCTCTCGACGAGTTCCACCGCAATCGCCATGTGCCCGAGCAAGCGCCCGCGGTCCGTGTAGCCGTAAGGACCTTCGCCCTCAAGCTCCCAGAGCTTTCCGATATCGTGAAAAATAGCTCCGAACACCAGTAGACTTCGATCCATTTCAATTCCGTCACTCGCGTAGTGAGCATGGATGAGATTCATCAGCTTTGCGATCGAAAGAATGTGCTCAAGAAGACCTGAACGATAGGCATGATGAATCGTTTTCGCCGCTGGGTGCGTACGAAGACGGCTTTTAACCTCCGGCTCCGCCAAAGTTGAAAGCAGGAGCGAACGAACTGGCCCCGCTTCGAGCCCTTCGACCAAGTCAAGAAGCTCTGACTCCATGTCTTCCGCGCTACGACGACTCGCCGAAACGAGAATGTCCGATGCGATCGTTTTAGCGTCGATCTTTTCCGCCTTGTGAACGATCAACTGAATGCGCCCTTGAAAGGTCTGAATCAGTCCTTTCACGCGAACCACGTCACCGACCTGAAGAATCAGCTGCAATGCTTCGGCGTTGTCCCATACCCGCGCATCGACCGAACCCGTGCGATCCGCCAACTGCATGGTTAAGAAGTTCTTACCGTTTTTGCCTGTTCCAAAGTGTTTTTCACGAACAAGAAAAACACTTTCAAGCGACATCTTGTCCGTGAGTTCGGCGACGAACGGTCCTTTGTTCTCGCGCGTGATTTCAGGGGTATTGTTTTGGGCCATGTGGGCCAGCTTACTTGGCTTTGGCCCGTGGCTCAAAGAAGCTTTTCGATTTCCTGTACAATCTCCGAAGGCTCTGTACGTGGTGCAAAACGCTCGACGACTTGGCCCTCGCGATTGATCAAAAACTTCGTGAAATTCCACTTCACGGCCTCAGTTCCAAGCAAACCAGGGGCGGCCTTCTTTAAGTCCTTGTAAAAAGGATGCGCGTCATCCCCGTTCACATTCACTTTCGCCAAAATGGGAAAATCGACCTGGTAAGTCGCCGAACAGAACGATTGAATCTGATCCGCGTCCCCCGGCTCTTGAAAACCAAACTGGTTGCAAGGAAATCCAAGAATCGTAAAACCGCGATCTTTGTACGTGTCGTACAACTTCTGAAGCCCTTCGTATTGGGGCGTGAAACCGCACTGACTCGCCACGTTCACGACGAGTACGACTTTCCCCTTCCACTCATCAAATCGAATCGGTTTCCCTTGCAGGGTTTGCCAAGAGTACTTCTCTAAATCCAGTGGATCATGACTCATATACCGTCCGTTTCTGGAGCCGCTTACTGCGACTTCGCTTCACGCGCGCAAAGCAGTTCGCGCTTTGACGAGTCAAACACTACTAAATGTGCAACTTCCACTCGTCCACGGTTTTTTAACGAAAAAAAATAGGTTCCAGCCAAGGCGCTGATATGCCGATCTCCGCCAATCGCGACAAGCATACCGTTTTTTTTATAAGACTCCGCGGCAAAGCTGGAAATATCCATAAAGACATCGCATCCGGCGCCCACCTCTTCATTCGCGACTTTTCGCGTGATCGCGTTCGAGAGATACCAAACACGTTTTACGGTTTTGGGATCAAGATCTTCGCGGCCGAACTCAAACACCACACGAAAGGCCCCGCGACGCTCCCGAATAAAATCACGCAGATCAAGCTCTCCGCCGCCAAGGCCGAAGACGATTTTTTGATTCCTGCCGCCTAGAACGCCAGGCGTTTCCTCAATCAAATAGACCGTCAGCGGAACCATCTCGGTTTCGACCGCGGTGTCATCGACGGACTTCTCGACGTCCTTCTGAAGCAAGGGCGTTTCGGGGTCGATAATGTATTTCCAGAGGGCCGAAGGCACAGGCACTTCGCCGCTTGAACCACGCGACGCATGTTCTGAAAAAGAACGAGCCTTCCAAGGAGACTCGTCCTCGCAGCCCGTCAGCAAAACTGAAGTGGCGATCGCGAATGCGACCATCGCCGCAGACTTCAAAGGC
>JAVFAU010000426.1:0-2582 GCA_034002335.1 Bdellovibrionales bacterium
AAAAGCGGCCCGGCTTGGGGGGGGGGGGTGCCAGACCGCTCAAAGGGGGTGCTTTACTTAAGAGCAACCTTGGGACCATGGGGTCGGTGTCGACGGGGCGGTGGTGGGGAAACGGTAAGTGCTTAGAAAGACAGCGGATACCGAAAAGTGTTTAGATGCGAAGTTCTGCCTGCTCGGTGAACAAACCTTGGTCGGTGACGCCAATGGGCGGCCTCGGGTCGGAGCCGGCGGGCCGAGGGTAGACGCGCTGGCGTGATCTCGCTACTATTCCTGCTCCCGTGTGTACGGGGATTAAAGGGCGTGAGCAAAGCGTATGAGCAAAGCATTTGTTAAGGAAGATCAAGACGATTCATTTGATGAAGATGGTTTTGAAAGTGAGATCGAAGCGGATGAAGAAGATGAGAATCCGGCATTTCGCTCCACGAAGAACTATATCACGCGTGTCGGCTTCAATCGTTTGAAGGCCGAAGTGAACGAGTTGTTAACCGTCGAGCGGCCGAAGGTGGTCGAGGTTGTGGCTTGGGCCGCAAGCAACGGCGATCGTTCTGAAAACGCCGACTACACGTACGGCAAAAAACGTTTACGTGAAATTGATCGCCGCATTCGGTTCTTGCAAAAACGCATTGATCGCGCGGAAATTGTGGATCCCGAAAAGCAATCTGGTTCGAAAGTTCTTTTCGGAGCGACTGTCACGGTGTTGGATGAGTCTGAGGAACGTCGTATTTACCGCATCGTGGGAATAGATGAAACCGATGGAAAAACAGGTAAAGTAAGTTGGATTTCGCCAATTGGAAAAGCGCTCCTGCAAACTCAAGTCGGAGACGTCGTACTTTTACAGACGCCAAAGGGCGAAGAAGAGCTCGAGATCGAAAAAATCGAATTCAAGGCGATTGAAGACTGAAATGTCCTTGAGGCGCGAGCTTGAACGGATCGGAACAAATACGAATTTTAGGGGTACAGCGTGAAGTCTTTCTTGAAATCAATGTTCTCGTCGATGCTAGGGGTTTTCGCGGGTGTTTTTATCGCCTTCGTGATTCTACCGATGATCTTGATCTCGTTTGTCGGAAATATCTCGTGGTCCGTTCGTGAGGAGATTCGTCCGAAATCGGTTCTGCATGTTCTGCTCGATGCTGAGGTTGTCGATAGCACGGCGAATGTCGATTGGCTTTTTGACGACGGCCGCAAGCGTATTCGTCTTCAGCGTATCGTGACGGCTTTGCGGGCCGCGCGCGAGGACAAGCGTATTGTCGGGGTCGTACTCGACATTCGTGGTCCGTCAATTGGGTGGGCCTCCGCGACGGCGATTCGTCGCGAGCTTCTCGCGTTCAAAGAGAACAAAAAATTTGTTTACGCCTACGCGGACCGTTTGAACGAAAAGGGCTTCTATCTTGCGAGTGGTGCAGAAAAGACTTTTATGCAGCCTCATGGCGATGTCGAGTTTGACGGTCTCTCGACGGAACTCGCATTCATGCGTGGAATGTTTTCGAAGCTCGAAGTGAAGCCTCATATTTTCCGCGTCGGAAAATTCAAGGCGGCGGTCGAGCCGTTCTTGCTCGATAAAATGAGTCCGGAAAACCGTGAGCAGACAGCGGCCTTGCTCGACGATGTTTGGTCGGAAGTGCGCACGGGAATCGCGGAGCGTTCGGGCGGAAAGCCGGAAGAGCTGGATGCGTGGATCTCGGAACTCGCCATCTCGTCGGTTGATTCGGCAAAAAAGGCGGGGCTTGTATCTGAACTGATGTTCTCAGACGAGTTCGACACGCTCGTGCGCGGAGCGGCTGGTTGGCAAACGGATTCGGATCGCAATTTCGTCTCTGTCAATCGCATGGCGCAGGAGGCGCGTAAGCGCTCTAAGAGTCAACGCAAGATCGCCCTGGTCGTGGCAGAGGGCGAGATTGTAAAGGGCGAAGGCGGTCGCGGCTTGATTGGAGACGACGTGTATCTCTCGTCTCTTCAGGAGATCGCGGAAGATTCTGACGTCGGCGCGGTCGTGCTTCGTATCAACAGTCCCGGGGGCGATGCGCTTGCGAGTGATGTTATGTGGCGGCAGATCACGGTGCTTGATGAAAAAAAACCTGTCGTGGCTTCTTTGGGGGATATCGCGGCTTCTGGCGGTTACTACATGGCCGTCGGCTCACGGCATATCGTGACGGAGCCGACGACGATCACGGGCTCGATTGGTGTGTTCGGAGTGTTGTTCGACGCGGAGAGCTTGTTTAAGAATAAACTAGGCGTCGTGTTTGACCGAGCGGCGACGCATGCGCATGCCGATTTCGGCGGGTTCGCGCGACCGCTTCAGGCGAAAGAAGTGGAGACTATTCAGAACTCCGTTGAACGAACCTACAAACGGTTTGTTCAAGTGGTCGCTCAAAGCCGTGGGTTTGAAAAAATCGAAGATGTCGAAGCTTTGGCTGAGGGCCGGGTGTGGTCGGGAACACGCGCGATACAGTTGGGTTTGGCTGATGAATTGGGCGGAATGGACCGCGCGATTTCAAAGGCGGCTGAGCTGGCGGGTTATGGCGACGACTACCGACTCGAGATTTACCCGAAGAGTGTCGATCGCTTCTCCCGTATTCTCGAGC
>JAVFAU010000427.1:0-2571 GCA_034002335.1 Bdellovibrionales bacterium
CTTTCGTTCCTCCCGAACTGGGGGATTTTCTATCAACCAGTTGGCGCCTTGATTTTCTTCGCCGCGACTTTCGCTGAAGCAAACCGACTTCCGTTCGACTTGCCGGAAGCGGAGGGCGAGTTGGTTGCGGGTTTCCATACGGAATACGGTGGGTTCAACCTGCTCCTGTTCTACATCGGTGAATACGGTCACATGATGGTCGCGAGCGCGCTTTTGGCGACGTTCTATTTCGGTGGGTACAATATTCCCGGCGTGACGCCCGAAGAAGTTCTGGCGTTCTGGCAAACGCAAGTCGCGGGACAAAATCTCGCGTCGGTTTTGACAGCCGTGACGTATCACGTGTCGTTCCTTCTGCGGGTCGCGATCTTCTTGTGGATCTTCATTCAGGTACGTTGGACGCTTCCGCGTTTCCGTTACGATCACTTGATGAGCCTTGGTTGGAAAACAATGTTGCCTTGGGCACTTGCAAACGCATGCTTCACAGCTTTTTGGCTGTGGATGGGCCACAAGGCCTAGGTGGAGATGACGATGCCGATAATTTCAGAAAACCTACTGTTTTTTATTCTAGCTTCGACGGCGATTATTTCGGCGCTGGTCGTTGTTCTTCAGACAAACCCGATCTTTTGCGCGCTCGCCCTTGCGATGACGATGATCTCTGTCGCGGGAATCTTCGCGGCGCTCGGAGCATGGTTCGTCGCGGGTGTGCAGTTGATTGTTTACGCGGGCGCCGTGATGGTTCTCTTCGTCATGGTTCTGATGCTCTTCGATTTGAAAGACGAAGTGAAAGCGTTCTCGCGAGGCCTTGTGTCGGGCATGCTTAAGATCGCTTCGGTCGCGGTGATCGGCGGAGTCATCGTGGCGGCGATCTGGATGTCGGCGGAGACACTGTTCCCATCGACTGCGACGACGGCGCAGGTAACTGCGACTCAATCGACAAAGCAGCTCGCGGACCTCTTGTTCAAAAAGTATCTCTTCTCGTTTGAGGCGATGGGAGCGTTGCTTCTTTTCATCGCCATCGGAGCCGTCGCGCTTTCGCGTATTGAAGGAGGCACACATGCCGATAACTGATTCAATTGCTAACGTAGGCTTGAGTCACTACCTGGTGCTTTCGGCGATCCTGTTCACGCTTGGTCTTTTGGGCGTGCTGCTTCGTCGCAACGTCATCGTGATTCTCATGTCGATCGAATTGATGTTGAACGCGGTGAACATCACGTTCGTTGCGTTCTCGCGCTACTCGCCAAACGGAAACATCGACGGCCAGGCAATGGTCTTCTTTGTCATGACGGTCGCGGCGGCGGAAGCGGCGGTCGGTTTGGCGTTAGCTACGGCGATCTTCAAAAAATTCCGTGAAGTCAACATTCGATACTTCGAACACTTGAAGGGTTAGGCGATGCAGGCACAACTTCTCTTCGCTATTTTGCTATTGGCTCCACTTGTCGGTTTTTTGATAAACGGACTTCGCTGGAAATCTAAGAACTACATGCTTTCGGGTTCCATCGCGACAGGCGCGGTTGGGGTTTCGTTTCTTTCGGCCGTCCTTATCGTGTCGAAACTCTTCGGTGAGGGCGCGCCTCAAGCGATCACGGCGGAATATTTTCGCTGGATGATGGTTGGCGGTCTTGATGTGTCGGTCGGATTCGTGATCGACCACATCAGCGCGATCATGGTGTTGGTCGTAACGGGTGTCGGTACGTTGATCCACCTGTTCTCGATTGGCTACATGTCGCACGACGAGCGTCCGACAAAGTACTTCGCGTACTTGAACCTCTTCTTGTTCAATATGTTGCTTTTGATTCTTGGCGAGAACTTGCTTTTGATGTTCGTCGGCTGGGAAGGCGTGGGTCTTTGCTCGTATCTTCTCATCGGCTTCTGGTTCTCGGATAAAGAAAAGGCCGCAGCCGGAATGAAAGCGTTCGTTACCAACCGTATCGGCGACGCGGGCTTCTTGCTCGGCATCTTTACGCTGTTCTTCGTGTTCGGAACGGTCAGCTTCAGCGAGATCGTATCGAAAGTCGCGGGGATGCCGATTGAAGTCGGTTGGACGGGGCCTTTGACGCTTGCGGGTCTTTTCTTGTTTGTCGGCGCGGCTGGTAAGTCGGCGCAGATTCCTCTTTATGTCTGGCTTCCAGACGCGATGGCCGGACCGACTCCGGTTTCCGCGCTCATTCACGCGGCGACTATGGTCACGGCGGGCGTGTACATGATCGTGCGTTTGAGCCCGATGTTCGTGTTGGCACCGAACGCCCTGCATGTTGTCGCGGTGATCGGCGCGCTTACGGCGGTCTTTGCGGCGACAATCGGTCTCGCTCAGTTTGATATTAAAAAGGTCCTCGCTTACTCGACGGTTTCTCAGCTTGGATTCATGTTCCTGGCTTGCGGAGTCGGTGCGTTTGGCGCGGCGATGTTCCACCTTATGACTCACGCGTTCTTCAAGGCGCTTATGTTCCTTGGTTCGGGCTCGGTGATTCACGCCATGCACGAAGAGCAGGACATCCGGAAGATGGGTGGGTTGCGTAAGTACCTTCCGATCACGCATGCCACGTTCTTTATCGGGTGGATCGCCATCATCGG
>JAVFAU010000428.1:0-2564 GCA_034002335.1 Bdellovibrionales bacterium
ACAAGCGACCAGAAATGGATGATCGAGAGTCGGTAGCTGTACACCGGACGGTTGATGGCTTTCGGTACGAAGAAGTACATGAGGCCAAGGAACGGTGTCGTGAGGAAGAACGCGACGGCGTTGTGTCCATACCACCACTGAACCAGGGCGTCCTGCACGCCTGCGTAGACAGGGTAGCTCTGCCACATCGAAACGGGAATTTCGATCGAGTTCACGATATGGAGAACCGCGACTGTGATGATGGTTGCGATGTAGAACCAAATCGCCACGTAGAGATGGCGTTCACGGCGACGAGCGAGCGTGCCGAAGAAGTTCCATGCAAACACGACCCAGATGAGCGTGATTCCAAGATCGATTGGCCACTCAAGCTCGGCATATTCTTTTGACTGCGTGATGCCGAGTGGGAGCGTGATGGCGGCGGATACGATGATGAGCTGCCAGCCCCAGAAGTGGATCTTGCTTAGAACGTCGCTGAACATCCGCGTTTTAAGCAGGCGCTGCGTCGAGTAGTAGATGCCGGCAAAAATCGCGTTTCCGGCAAAAGCGAAAATCGCCGCGTTCGTGTGAAGCGGGCGAAGGCGGGCGAAGTTGAAGTAACTGATATTGGTATTCAGTCTCCAATCGGCCATTTGTAAAGCGGCAATGATACCGACAAGGAATGCAATACCTCCCCACACAATCGTGGCGAGAGCGAATTTCTTTACGATATCGTCATCGTACCTAAAGGTTTCTAACGGTGTGTTGACTGGATCACGACTCATTCTGTTTCTCCACATCTGCTCGCGCGTCGACCGGTGAGTGCGCCGGTCGCGTTGTTGTTTTTGTTTCTGTTTCTAAACTGTTTTGTATGTCTGTGTTTTTCGATTTCCGGTTTGAGTCGGCCGCGGGCGCTGGGTCAAAGAGCATGCGGTGGGCGGGTGTTTCGCAATCTTCATATTGTCCGGTTTTCACCGCGAAAATAAAAGCCACGGCAAACCCCAAACCGAGAAGAAGAGAGAGAGGAAGTAGTAGTTCGACGATGTTCATGCTTTAGCCCCTTCCACTTTCGCGGCTGCGACGGGCCGTTTTCTGGGCTCCTGTCGCAGAATCGTCCACGAAATCCCACTGACACTGAGGCTTGAAAGTGGCATCAGAATCGCGGCGATCATCGGAGACATGTGTCCTGTGATAGCAAGTGTAGCCGCGATAACGTTGAATGTGGCCGAAAAAGTGAGGCTAAGTCGAAGAGCTTTTTTGAGGCGGTCCGAGATCAAGAGCGCTTCGACAATTGGTTGAAGGTCGTGCGACACGAGAACGGCGTCCGCCGACTCCAGGCAGGTTGCGAAGTCCCCCCGGACGGCGATCGAAACGTCTGCCGCTTTTAGGGCATCGGCGTCGTTCACGCCGTCCCCGATCATCATAACGGCCGAAGCCTCTCCCTGTTGGCGAATCGTTTCCGCCTTTTGTCGAGCCGTCATGTTCGCGTAGGTCTGAATGGAGGCTTGAGCCGAATCTGGCGCGATTCGCTGTGCGATTCGTTGCAGAGGAAGAGGGTGATCGCCCGAGAGGATTGAGAGATCGTGTCCGCGGGCGCTCAAAAATTGAACAAGAGCGAGTGCGTACGGGCGAATTTCATCTTTGAAAAAGAAGAGTCCAAGAACATCGCCGTTGAGGCTGAGCTCGACTTCGATACGGCCTGAATCGCTTGTTTGGGCGCGCGTGCGAATAAGATAGGCGCCGCCTTTGCCGATTGCGGTTCTTCCACCTTCGGGTAGGCGCTGAGAAGACATGATAAGCGGGGAAGGCGAGAGGCCGCGAGCCTGAGCGGTGTCGCAGATAGCTCTTGCGATTGGATGTGGATCGTTTTGTTCAATCGCATAGGCGAGGCTGAGGAGTTCAGAAACGTGGTGATCGATGCTCTGAGACTGGCGATTGGTCTGGTGGTAATCGACGATTTTGAATCCGAGATAAACCATGCGGCCGGTCGTAAGGGTGCCTGTTTTATCGAGGAATGTTTTTTTAACCCGTTGAAGGCGTTGGAAAAACGAGGGATCGCGCACCACGAGACCGCTGCGTGCGGCTTTGTTGACGGCCATTGTCTCGGCCAGAGGAATAGCGAAGCCGAAAATACAAGGGCACGTGACGACAAGCAGGGCTAGTGCGCGCAGCCAACCGGCCGGACCGGTTTCAAATGGAATGAAGAGTAGGACGGCTGCGATCGCGATCACGACGAGCGTAAAAACTTCGCCAACACGGTCTGCCAGCGTGCGGAGCGATTCTTGTTTTGTCGCGCGCGAGAGATGAAAATCGACCTCGGCTTCCGCCGTGTCTCGACTTCCTCTCCATTCGCTGACCAGACGAGCGACGCGTGATTCCGTTACGAGCCCCTCGGCCCTCAGCGTCGCCTTTTCAGAGAGAAGGCGGGCTCCCGCGGGTAGAGCGGACTGGGCCAGAAGAGGTTGCGGCTCGGATTCTCCGTTTGTGTCTGTGAGGTCCCAATGGGGGCCTGTCGATTCGAGACGGGCATCGACCGGAAGCCTTTGGCGGTGGCGAAGCTCGATCGTTTGTTCTTGCGGAAGTTGATC
>JAVFAU010000429.1:0-2564 GCA_034002335.1 Bdellovibrionales bacterium
TTTTGTAACCCGTCTTTGTAACCCGTCATGATATCCGCTTTCTCATGGCTTCAGGCCTCGCTTCGTGTGTAGCATCTCTTTCATGAGTCACTCATCTCACCATCACTCGACGCTGCCTCGCTACACCACTCTCACCCAATCGGCGAATCTTAAACACATCGGTGTTTATACGAGCGGCGGTGACGCCCCCGGAATGAACGCGGCCATTCGGGCCGTCGTACGCACCGCGCTTCATCACGGCATTCGAGTCACGGGCATCACCCACGGCTATCGCGGCTTGCACGGTGGCGCGCAAAAGCATGCGTGGCTCGCGCTCGACTCACGCTCCATGGGAAATATCCTTCAATCCGGCGGCACCTTTCTTAAAACGGCAAGGCTCCCTGAGTTTTCAAATAGCGATGTGCGAACTCAAACGGCACAGACGATTCGACAAGCCGGACTCGACGCCCTCGTCTGTATCGGCGGCGACGGCTCGTTTCAAGGAGCACATCTTCTTTGGAAAGAACATGGTATTCCGATCGTCGGCATTCCCGGCACCATCGACAACGATATCGCGGGAACAGATGCGACGATCGGGTTTGATACGGCCGTGAATACCGCCGTGCAAGCCATTGACCGCATTCGCGATACCGCAGATTCCCACGAACGCCTGTTCATTGTCGAAGTCATGGGGCGAGACTCAGGATTTATCGCGCTTGAAACCGGTCTGGCGGGCGGGGCCGAAGAGATTTTCTTCGCCGACAACCCAGTGACCGTAGATGAAGCGATTCAACACATTCGACAAGGGCTCGCCAGCGGCAAGAGGAGTTCCATTCTTGTAACCGTCGAGGGACAAAAACCGGGGCGAGCTTACGATCTCGCCGAGAGCATCCGCAAGAAAAGCGGTTTCGAAGCCAAGGTCTGCGTTCTCGGCCACGTACTACGAGGCGGCGCGCCGACCGTGTTTGATCGCAATCTCGCTTCGCGCATGGGAGCTGGCGCGGTCGCTCTTCTTCAACAAGGATACTGCGACGCCATGATGACTTGGACTCATGGTCAAGTCAGCCCTGCGCCCTTCGAACCGAATCTAGGACGCAGAAAGCGAGTTGAACCCGCGTGGATTCGCCTCGCACAGACACTCTCTTACTAGGCACGGTGCGAAATTGACGTCCGCAGGCTGATTCTGTAAGCGTTAGACTTCATCGATTCGAACGAGGGGGAACGTTTTGCTGAAATCTCAAGGGCCATTTTCCGTATTCTCATCAACCATTACGAACATCACGACCGTCCTTGTCGCGGCCTTTGTTGTTCTCCCGATTGTTCTCCCGAACGTGAGCTGTACAAAAAAATCGGGCAACTCCGAAAATGAAATTCTTGTTGGCGAGTTCGGCTCCATGACCGGCAACGATGCGACCTTCGGTCAATCGACTTCGGAAGGTATCAAACTCGCGTTCGCGGAACAAAACGAACGCGGCGGCGTAAAAGGAAAAAAACTTCGCCTCATCACGCTTGATAACCAAGGGAAATCCGACGAAGCCCGCGCCGTCGTTCAACGTCTGATCACACAAGATCGCGTTGTCGCCGTTTTGGGAGAGGTCGCAAGCAGCCGTTCACTCGCGGCGGCGCCCGTCGCGCAACAGTATAAAGTTCCGCTCATCACACCGTCGTCGACAAACCCCAAAGTGACTGAAATCGGTGATTTCGTTTTTCGCGTCTGTTTTATCGATTCGTTTCAAGGCTACGTCATGGCGAAATTCGCGCGCGAGGAGATCAAGAAATCAAGAGTCGCGGTTCTGCGCGACGTAAAATCCGACTACTCAACCGAGCTTGCGGATGTCTTCATTCGTGAGTTCAAGAAAATGGGCGGAGAGATCGTCGGCGATGAATCTTATCAAGCGGGAGAAACCGACTTCAAAGCCCAACTCACGCAACTTCGCAGCAAAAAACCCGATGCGATCTTCGTTCCCGGCTACTACACGGAAGTCGGCTTGATCGCACGTCAAACGCGCCAACTCGGAATGAACATTCCTTTGCTCGGCGGCGACGGTTGGGACTCAGAAAAGCTCTCTGAAATCGGCCAGAGCGCTATCAACGGCAGCTACTTCTCGACCCATTACACAACGGAAAGCAGCGAGCCTCACGTTGTCGAGTTCATCAACAAGTATCGCCAAACATATAAAGGAAAAACCCCAGATGGCCTCGCCGCATTGGGTTACGACGCGGCGAAGGTGCTCATCGCGGCAATGGAGCGTACGACGGAAATCACATCGCAGAACATTCGCGATGAACTCGCGAAGACTGTCGATTTCCCCGGCATCACTGGTGTCATCACAATCGATGAACATCGCAACGCTAAAAAACGCGCTTCGATCGTACAAGTCGACGGCAAAACGACTCGCTTCGTGAAAGCCATTTCGCCAGAAGACAAATAAGAACGCTCGAAGAGTTCATAGGGCGGCAAATCGAACTTTGACCCAGATGGTAAGTTAGTTTTTACTTAAGAAAACTTCCGGTTAACCATCTGGAGACGCCCGCTTGGATCATAGTCAAAGCCAGGAATTCATTCAGCATCTTGTCAATGGCAT
>JAVFAU010000430.1:0-2545 GCA_034002335.1 Bdellovibrionales bacterium
CGACCGTCGAAATCGAAACCGTGATCTCCGGGCGCTCAAGAGGCGTCGGATAAATATCGACGCGTTCTTTTGAAGCTTCGCCGCCTGCGACTTCGATCATGAGGCTTGTCGCGCGATCCAAAACGTCGGCCGTTGTTTCCGGATTCACGCCGCGAGCAAAACGGTAACCGGAATCGGTATCGAGCCCGAACTTACGCATCGTACGACGAACCGCACCTGGTGCGAAATACGCCGACTCGATGAAAACTTCCGTCGTTGAATCGACAACTCCAGAGTTCTTACCGCCAATCACGCCCGCAAGCGCGACCGCACGTTCCGAGTCACGAATCGTGAGTTCGGTCCCGTCGAGCTTTAGCTCAGAGCCATCGAGTGTCGTAAACGCTTCGCCCGCACGCGCGCGATCCACGCTGATCGCGCCACCTTTGATCTCTCGAATATCAAACGCATGAAGCGGCTGCCCCATCTCCATCATCACGTAGTTCGTAACATCGACGACGTTATTGATGCTCTTCATACCAACGGACTCAAGACGCAATCGAAGCCACTCAGGACTTGGACCGACCTTCACGCCGCGAACATGGCGTCCCGCATAGCGCGGCCCAAGATCAGCCGCTTGAATCGCAACCGAGACCGCACCATCCCAAGCCCCTGGCGTGAATTCCGCGCGAGGTTTTTTTACTTCACGCCCGAGAAGGCATCCAACCTCAAGAGCCAGACCATAGTGACTCAAGCAATCGGCTCGATTCGGCGTCACCTTGAGCTCCATGATCACGTCATCAAGGCCGCGATATACGGCAAACCCGCGACCAATCGGCGCGTCTTCGGGGAGAATCACGATACCTGGAGAGTCTTCACCCTCGGCGAGAAGACCGAGTTCTTTTTCCGAACAAAGCATTCCGCCCGATTCGACTCCGCGAATCTTAGAATGCTTGATCGCGAAATTACCAGGAAGCACGGCTCCAGGTAACGCCACAACCACACGATCGCCCTGCTTATGATTCTGCGCTCCACAAACGATTTGATGAACAACACCATCACCTGTTGATACTTGGCAGAGGCTTAGACGGTCCGCATTCGGATGCTGACCTTTTTCGAGAATGTGGCCAACGACCACGTTTTGAAACGGCTTTGCTTGATCCTCAATCGACTCGACCTCGAGCCCCGCATTCGTCAAAATACGCGCGAGCTCATCAGGGGTCTTCATGAACTCCTGCACGTCCACAAAATCATTCAACCAACGAAGTGAAAGCTTCATAACGAGAACTGCTCCAAGAAACGGACGTTGTTATCAGAGAAAAGGCGAATATCGCTGATGCCGTATTTAATAATCGCCATGCGTTCAAGGCCGAAGCCGAACGCAAAACCTTGCCATTCTTTCGGATCAATACCGGCAAACGACAAAACATTCGGATGAATCAAACCGCTTCCTCCGATTTCAACCCATCCTGAGTTTCCGCACATGCGACAACCCTTGCCTTTGCAAACCGCGCACTGGCAATCGACTTCGGCCGACGGCTCCGTGAAAGGAAAGAAGCTTGGCCGAAAGCGCGTCTTCAAGCCTTTGCCAAAAAACTCGCCTACGAAATACGTGATCGTGCCTTTCAAGTCCGCCATCGACACTTTTTTGTCGACGCAGATGCCTTCGATCTGATGGAAGTTCGGCGAGTGCGAAACGTCGCTATCACAGCGGAAAACACCGCCAGGCGCCGCGATTCTCAAAGGCGGTCTCTCGTTTTCGTACGTGCGCACCTGAATCGGCGACGTGTGCGTGCGAAGAACATGGGTGTCATCGATATAAAACGTATCTTGCATGTCGCGCGCGGGGTGATCTTTCGGCACGTTCAAGCCTTCAAAGTTATTGCGATCCGTTTCAATCAACGGCCCCGTGCGAATCGAGTACCCCATGCGCGAGAGAATCATCGAGATCTCCTCCATCACGTGACTCACCGGATGCTGGGCACCAACCGCCACCGGCACGCCCGGAAGCGTGAGATCTAGATACTCACTCTTTAGTTTCGCATCGAGTTCGCGCGTTTTCAAAAAAGTATCGCGCTCTTGATAGAGGCCTTCCAAAGCCTGTTTGGCTTCGTTGACAAGCTTTCCGGCCAGCGGCTTTTCGGCCGGGCTCAGGCTCCCCATCTCTTTCATGATGACCTGAAAACTTCCGGTCTTCCCCAGGATCTTCGTTTTCAGTTCATAAAGGTCACGGCTCGTGTCGGCTTTATTAAAAGCCTCTTCGGCCTCGTTTCGAATGGAATCTATTCGCTGTTTCAATTGGTCACTCATGGTAAGCGAAATATTCAATGATTTCGCCGCTATTCTCAAATATAAATCGCTTATTCCATGGCACATAAAAACCGCTCCAATTGGAGTCCCTACAAAGCCCGTAAAAAGAGCAGCCCCCAAGGGGCCTCGCCAAACGCCGCCGATGACTCCAAAAGACCTACGGTCAATCAGGGCTCACGGCACCGTCGTTCGACTGAAAATTTCACCCTCGAAGAAGCTCAAGATCGCCTGCGGGATCTCTTTGAACGCCACGGATTAC
>JAVFAU010000431.1:0-2543 GCA_034002335.1 Bdellovibrionales bacterium
GGCGAGGCGCTTGAGGCGATCAATCAGGAGTAATCGACCTTCGACTTGCTTTCATGCGTAGGCGGGTGCTGGCCTTTCTTGGAGAGTTCTTGTCGCTTTAAAATAATGCTACCGGCGGGGATGGTGGTATATGCGGCAAGACGGTAGAAAGAGTTCAGAAGAGAGAGCGGCAACGGCAATCGAATTTCAGAGCATCGCAAAGAGCCTGCTGCAAGACATTGAGTTTGCATTCGATCGCGAATAGGGATGAATACGATGGGGGTAAGCCGGGCGATTCTCGGTGTCGGTTACCCACGGAACGTCGAGCAGATTCAGCGCATTCTTGAGCAGGCGCGCTGTCTCGGCATCTCTCTTTATCCCATCAGCCGAGGCATGAATATCGGCTACGGCGAGATGACTCCGACGACAGATCAGCAACTTGTTTTAAATCTAAGTCGCATGTGCGCGATTCGGGAGTTCGATGCGGAAAACGGTGAGATCGTAATCGAACCGGGCGTGTCGCAAAAACTTTTAAGCGAATTCCTCGAGGCTCAAAAAGCAAACTACATCGCGGATATGACGGGCGCGTCGCCAGATGCGAGCGTTGTCGGTAACATTCTCGAAGCGGGATTTGGACACACTCCGATCGGGAACAGGCGTAAGCATGTCGTAAGTATGGAAGTCGTTCTTGCGGACGGAACCGTTCTTAAAACAAGTGAGATGCCGTCGCTGGGGCCTGATTTGGCTCAGCTTTTCATTCAATCGAACTTCGGTATTGTGACAGCGATTCGCATGCCGCTTCTGCCTTGCCCTGAGACGATTGAGACGTTCACTCTTTCGTTTAAGTCGGAAGAGAAGTTTTTGTTGGGGATTGAGCGTTTGCGTGAACTTCGCCGTAACGGGACGCTCGTGAACCTTGTGCACGTGGCCAATGCCACCCGCACATTGATGACGAGCTCCAGGTTTCCCGAAACGCTCGACCGTTCCCATGTTCTGAGTCAGTCGGAGGCTCGCGCGATTTTAAATAGCCGTAGCTTGGTTGACTACGGAGAGTGGACCGCGTTGGGTGCACTCTCTGGCTTTCGCGACGAGGTCGCTTGCCGCAGAAAGCGAGTTAAAAAAGCCATGCGAGGAGTCGCGACGGTCCGGTTTTTTTCAACGAAGTTCTTGAATGGTCTGATTCGCGTTTTGAGCCATGGCTTCTTTAAATCAATTCGTCGTTTGAGTATGGTTTTGTCGTCCTTAAAAAGTCTTCGCGAGTTGAATGGAATTGTGCGAGGCGTTCCGTCAGAAGAGCCTAGTCGGAACATTTTATGGCGTATCGATGATCCAAAAAGACTAGGGCTACTTTGGTACGCACCGGTCGTACCGGCGACATCGCAAGACGTCGCGAGTTTGTTGAAGGTCAGTCGTGAGGTCTTTGAAAAGCACAAATTCGAAATGCCCCTTACGCTCACCCTGATTAGCTCGAATAAAATGACAGGGGTGTTTAGTTTTAGCTTCGATCGTTTGGACCCCGAACAAGTTCGAAGGGCTCACGAAGCGTACGCTGAACTTTCTCGAAAGACCATTGAGTTGGGGTACCGCCCATATCGCGCGGGGCTTCTCACAAAGTTTGGCGAAGTGTACTCGCCAGAAACCGAAGACGTACTAAATCGTATCAAGCGGGCCCTTGATGCCGCGGACACTGTGGCTCCTGGCCGATACGGTTTAAGTTCTCATCGGTAGGTCAGTCGGCTTTAAGTGGCCAATGGGTTTTGCCCTGCGAGAGACCGTTGATTTGAATTTCGATGGTGTGCTTTCCTGAGTAGTGTCGTCTTGTTGTAACCTGCTTCAGATGATGGACTTTTCTAAGCGCGACCCGTTCATCGGGTTTAAGGGTCAGTGTCTTGAATTTGAATACCTTCGGACTCGTCGCACCGTTCGACTTCACGTAGTGAACAATGTAGTCGATCACGAGGTCTTGCGGTTTCGTATGGGTCGATACGATTTCAAAAGAGAATTCAAGTTTGTCGCCGATTCGATAGCTGGCTCTATCGGTTTTTAGTTTCTTTACGGAAATCTTGATATCTCGTTTTATACCGATCAGAGCGAGTGCGGCCGGATCTCCCTTTTTGATGAGCGTGCGCAGAGCGTGGCGGGTGATCCAGGCGATGTTCTGATCTTGGCCTCGGCTTGCTTTTGACCAACGCTTCAGGGTTTCAATGGCGACCTTTGGGTTGTCTTTAGAGATGTCGTTGAGGTGATTGGCGACGCTTTTTCGAACATAAAGCTCCGGGTCGTGTTTAAGGAGTTCCAGAATCTCGAGTGTGAGCGTCGGATTTTGGATGACGAGATCAAGGCGTTCGCCCCAAGGGAGACGTGGGCGTGAACCTTCGGAGGCCCATCGTCTGACGTGGGCGTTGTCGCTTTTTGCGCAGGCTTTGAGAAAGGCGAGTGTCTTTTGGGGATACTTCTTTATAAAGGGGCGAACGGCGAACTCTCCAGTGAAGAGAATCGTGATTTCTTTTAGGGCCTCGAGTGACGGGGCGAGGTGATTAAGGCCGTAAACCTGTATGAATTCG
>JAVFAU010000432.1:0-2538 GCA_034002335.1 Bdellovibrionales bacterium
ATGGGTGTGGGAGGTCACGACATCAAGCGCGATATCAGAAAAGAACTCGAATGCGGTCAGAGGAACCGACGAGCGAAACTTGCTATAAACTTGCATCACGGCGTCGAGATCGGGCAGTCCGAGAATCATGACGGTGAGAGGCTTTGGCGGAGGGGCGAGCTTGACGGTAGCTTCGACGATGAAACCAAGGGCGCCTTCGCTTCCGATCATCAAATGGCGAAAATCAAGACCGGTCGCGTTTTTGATAAGGCCGCGGTTCAAGTCGAGAAGATCTCCGGTGCCCGTTACGACTTTCAAACCCGCAATCCAGTCGCGAGTCAGGCCGTAACGAAGCACCTTTACGCCGCCGGCGTTGGTTGCGATGTTGCCGCCGATGTGGCTGGATCCGCGTGCGGCGAAGTCGACAGGGTAATAAGCGTTCTTTTCTTTCGCGAAGTTTTGAAGATGCTCCGTGACGACACCTGGTTCGACGCGCACGGTGTGATCGAGCTCGTTGAATTCAAGGATGCGATTCATTTTCTCGAAACTGACCACGACTTCGCCGTTCAGCGCGCACGCGCCACCGCTTAGGCCGGTTCGGCCGCCTGAGGGCACGAGACCGATTTTGTTCACGCGTGCCCACTGGACGAGTTTTACGACCTCGTCGGCATTGATCGGAAACACGATTGCCGAAGGTCGAATGTCGTAGTGCTTGGTCCAATCTCGCCCATAGTGAGCAAGTGATGCGGCGTCTGTGAGAAGGCGATCCGACGGAAAAATGGTTTCAAGAGATAAAGTCATGCTCCCTGAAGTCTAGGGGGAGACGGCATAAAAGGGAAGACGAGAGCCTTGGGCTTTACTTATTTATCGTTTAGCGCGGTCGGCCACCGCGGCCCGACGTCGTTTCGTGCAGCTCACGCGCGAGTTCCATGAGGTAAAGAAAGTCGACGTCGTTTTCAAGATCAAGCGGATGACCCGCGGTGCGGGCCGCTGTGACCTTGCGGAGAACGCGAAGAGCCGCAGGAACGGACTCTTCGGCTGAGGTGCTCCCTTGTTCGCAGAGGCGTTCGGCGATTTCCCCAATTTGAGTCACCTCGGGAAGACCGTAGGTTTTACCTGTTCCCTTGAGCTTGTGGAACTCGGTTTCAACCTCGCTATAGCGGCTTTCGCTCATGAGTTTTTCGATCATGTTGGCGCGCTCAGGTAGGGCGTCCAAATAGGTCTTTCGCAATTCTGCAAGTACGTCGTTGATGCTCATGCTGCCTTAGCTTGCTCGTTTTCGCGCCATTGTGGAAGCGAGAACCAGAATGTCGACCCGACGCCCATTGTGCTTTCGACTCCAATAGAACCTCCGTGTTCGGCGACAAGGGCTTTCGCGATCGCCAAGCCGAGGCCTGTTCCCTTGACGAGTGGGTTTGAAACCGTCGCGCCTTGGCGGAACTTTTCAAAAATCAACTCGCGGTCTTCTGGTTTGATGCCTGGACCACTGTCTGTGACGCTCACGACAAGTTCCCCCGTTTTTGCACGGCTCAACGTGACTCGAACGGCTGTTCCTCGCGGGCTGAATTTGATCGCGTTTGAAACCAAGTTGGTGAGGACTTGTTGAAGCCGATCGCGATCGATACTGACCTCGACGGTCGGAAGAGAGGCTTGTTCAAGACGCACGTCGGTTTTGTGGGCGAGGCCCGCTAGGCCTTCAAGGGTCTTTGAACAGAACTCATCCCATTGAACCCATTCCAAGTTGAGGGGAAGGCCGCCCGATTCGATTTTCGCGAGATCTAGAAGATCGTTGATCAAACGGATCAGGCGATCGGTTTCGCCTTCGGCGATTTTAATAAGGCGAAGCGAGCCGATATCGAGCTGGCCGACGACACCGCTTGCCAGGAGCGCGAGGGAACCCTTGATTGAGGTCATAGGCGTTCTTAACTCGTGACTTGCGATCGAGAGGAATTCTGATTTTGCTTGGTCGAGACGCTTTAGCTCGTCGGTCGTGTTGATAACCTTCTGAGCCAACGAGTTGAACGTCCGCTGCAGGTCACCCAGCTCAGTTTGGTCGGGTTGAGAAAACTGAAACGAGTAGCGATCGACCAAGAAGTCCAGCATTCGTCGCGAAAGACGATTGAGCGCGCGAAAGATAAGGGAGTGGATGGTGAAGACGACGATGATAAGGCCGATGCTCAAAACCCCGAGAGAGAGCAGCATGAGCTTTTCAAAGCGCGCCTCGATTTCTTCACGTTTACCGCGGTTGCGGTTGAAGTACTCGGCTTCGACCTTGAGGGCTCGGCGGATACTTCGGCGGAGTTCCGCAGGGTTTCGTGCCGCGTAGCTTGTGACGGCTTGAGTGAAGGCGCGCTTGCGATCGGCTTCTTTGATACGTTCTTTTTCTTGTTGAAGACGTCGGAACGTGTCGTCGTGATAGGCGAGATCCTGCATGAGAATGAGAACAGAGCGGGTCTCGATAGACTCGTTCATGGCCTGGTCATACGCTTCGATCTCGCGGCGAGTCTCAAAAGCTTTCCAGCCGGCGAAGCTAGAGCCGCCGATGATCAAAGCCGTTAA
>JAVFAU010000433.1:0-2535 GCA_034002335.1 Bdellovibrionales bacterium
AAATCGATCTGCCGTCGGCTGATCCCGATGGAGTGAAACAGCAGATCGAAGAGACCATCGGGCTCGACACGTCGGAAGCCGTGATGGCGAGTGCGAAAGAAAAAATCGGCATCAAAGAGATCCTCGAAGCGATTATTAAAAAGGTTCCTCCGCCAAAGGCGGAGCGCAGTGCGCCTTTGCGCGCCTTGATTTTTGATTCGTGGTTCGACGCGTATCAAGGCGTCGTCGTTTTGGCGCGAGTCGTGGACGGTACGTTGAGCAAGGGTGATCGCGTGAAGTTCATGGCGACGGATCGCGAATATGAAGTTTTGAAACTCGGTACGTATTCGCCGTTTCCTCTGGAGTGTTCGGCTTTGGGCGCGGGCGAGGTGGGTTTCATCGTTTGCGGGATCAAAGACATCCGCGATGTTCAGGTGGGTGATACGGTTACGACCGCGAAAAAATCGGCGGCAGAACCTCTGGCTGGGTTCAAACGTGTCACACCCATGGTTTTCTCCGGTATCTTTCCGGTTGTGGCGAGCGACTACGAACAGCTCAAGGACGCTCTCGAGAAGCTCGTTTTAAACGACTCGTCCCTGACTTACGAAGTCGAGAAGTCGGCGGCTCTTGGTTTTGGTTTGCGCTGTGGTTTCTTGGGTCTTCTGCATATGGAAATCGTGCAGGAGCGTCTCGAACGTGAATTCGGTTTGAATCTGATCACGACGGCTCCGACGGTCGTTTACAAAATCACGACGATGGACGGGGTGACAAAGGACCTCGAGAACCCGGCCCACATGCCGGATCCAACGCGCATTCAAAAAACGGAAGAGCCGATCGTGCGCGTTGTCGTTCACACGCCGAGCGAGTTCATCGGCAACATTCTCAAGCTTTGCGAAGACAAGCGTGGACGTCAGATCAAAATGGACTACGTCACCGAGAAAAAAGTGATGATCGAGTATCACATTCCGATGAACGAGATCGTCATGGATTTCTACGATCGCCTGAAGTCGATCTCCAAGGGCTATGCATCCATGGAGTACGAGGTGATCGGCTTTGAGGAGTCGGATCTCGTGAAACTCGATGTTTTGATCAACACCGAGCCCGTCGATGCGTTGTCATTGATCGTGCATCGCTCGAAAGCTCAAAACCGCGGACGAGCGCTTGTCGAAAAAATGCGCGAACTGATTCCGCGACAGCAGTACCAGGTCGCCATTCAGGCGGCGATCGGAGCCAAGATCGTCGCGCGTGAAACGCTGAGCGCTTTACGTAAAGATGTGACGGCGAAGTGTTACGGCGGCGATATTTCGCGTAAGCGTAAGCTTCTTGAGAAACAAAAAGAAGGTAAGAAGCGCATGAAGCAAATCGGCTCTGTCGAGCTGCCTCAAGAGGCGTTTCTTGCGATTCTCAAGGTTGAGGACTAGGGCGTTGGGCCGTGAAACTGCGTGAGGAGATTGGGACATGAGTGAATCCGAAAAAGGCCCGTCGCTATGGAAGAAGTACGCGTTAGGTGATACCTGGCAGTCGTTTGTCTTTGCCATGTTGTTGGCTCTGACTCTGCGCTGGGGCGTGATTGAAGCCTACGTGATTCCTTCGGCGTCCATGCTTCCGTCGCTTCTGATTCATGACCATATTTTTGTGAATAAAGCGGTTTACGGCATACGTTTGCCCTTTACTGAAAAATGGCTTTGGCAGTTTCGCCTTCCCGAGCGTGGCGAAGTGATCGTCTTCAAGTATCCAGAGAGCATGGAGACCTTTTTCATCAAGCGCGTCATCGGTCTTCCGGGCGATCGGATTTTTTATGAAAATGGTCGACTCTTTGTGAACGATCAGCCGGTTGAGTTAACTCAGCCGGGCGATCCGGGCGATTGGGAAATGTTGACGCCCGCGAACTTCGGTAACGAGGATTTTCAAAACCCTCTTTACGCGACGGATTCGAAAAATAACTATGAACTCTACAGCGAGAAGCTCGGCGAGCACCCGCATTCGGTTCTTTTAAGAAAAGACGGCGGCTTCACTCGTACCACCGGTCCATGGGTTGTGCCAGAGGGACACCTTTTCATGATGGGTGACAACCGCGATAATTCGCACGATAGCCGCCGTTGGCAGTCGTCTCCGTTCTTGCCGGTCGAGAATATTTTAGGGCGCGCGATGTTCGTGTGGCTTTCGTGTGATCGCACGCTTCAGAGTCTTCCCGCCATCTGTAGCCCGAGCTCGATTCGTTGGAATCGTCTCTTTCATTCGGTGAAGTAGAAAATGAGCGAAAGAGAGGGCGGCGCAAAACATGGTACCTGGGGGCAGGGGTTCGGTTCCTTTGCCCTTGCGGTTTTGTTTTTACTGACGTTTCGCTGGCTTGTGTTCGAACCGTATGTGATTCCTTCGGGCAGCATGTTGCCGACGCTCAAGGTGCTCGATTTTATCTACATCAATAAATTCTCCTATGGCGTGCGGCTTCCTTTCACGAACCGTTGGCTCTTTGAGCGAGATCTGCCGAATCGTTGCGATGTTGTCGTTTTTCGTTCGCAGACGGACGCCGGGCAATTTGTCGTAAAACGCGTC
>JAVFAU010000434.1:0-2528 GCA_034002335.1 Bdellovibrionales bacterium
CCTTGGTCGTAATTCCGTATGCGAACGAGTTATCCAAGTTCGCAGGGCCGGCCTTCCAAGCTTCGCCAGGAAAGAGCAAGCCCACTTCGTTGATCCACGTAAACCGGTCAAACGGTGTCCACGAAATATTGAGATCCAATTCGTAACCAAGATCCGTTGCCGTACTGCCTCCGACAAACGGTTCCTTGTTCAACCAGCCCGTCGCAAGCGTTCCGCCGTAAGCCCAACGATCACTTGCTCGGTACTGAATGCTCGGCGCGAGGTATGTCACGTTTGAAATCGCCTCGGTGTCGATCTGCGAACTCGCGCCCGCGGCGGCGTTGCGATGAAGTCCCGTACGCAAGAAATCACCTTGGCCAAGTGGGTGCGTGAACAACATCTGAGCGATGCGATAGTTACGGCTAAACACAAAGCCTTCTTGCGCATCGTTCGTGCTCGGATCATCGCCCGAAGCAAAGCCCGCCTTCACCCATGCCGACCAATTCGAAGCCTCAGGCTTCCACGAAACTTCGGCCGCTATTCCAAAACCATCGAGCTTTACATCTTGGCCAGCGGCCGATCGAACACCGGCTTCGCCACTGAGAATGCCCGCTTCAACCGCGACCGTGAAATCCGAAAGCTTCTGCGATGAATAGAGGCCGATGTAGTTGTGCTTGTAGTTTCCGTGAAGAGTCGAACCCGCTCCACCGATAAGATCCGAATTCACCGGACTGTCGTTTCCCGTTCCCGCGCGAATTTGATAAAGCAGCCCGATTGAAAGCTCCGTCTCGGGGTTGTCGTATTGAACGTGCACCATGTAGTCGTTCACGTCGTCTTCTTTATCGACCGCTCCTTCGTTCACTTTACCGAGAATCGGCATGATGAAGAGGTTTCCGGCTACGATCTTGTAACCGACCATATCAAGCGTCGTGAGATAGTGATCGAAGTTACCGCGACCTGAGTTGAACCATGCCCCCATACCGAAGTGAAGAGGCGCACGACCAACCACGAGTTGGCCGAACTCATGAGCCCAGCTCATGTAGAGTTCCGAAACCGCGATACCACCAAAAGCCTGACCACGCGACAACACGTTGCTATCCCAAGCGCCCGTACCAGGGGCCGGAGGCGACTGTCCCACGCCTTGACCGATGAATTCGCCCGCTTGCGAGTTCGCGCCAAAACCAGCGCCGTTCAAAACATCGAAGCGACCGAAGATCGTCATGCCGTCCGCAGCGACGATCTTTGGAGCCAACACAAGATGATGAAGCATGTACGCTTTGTCCGTGTTCGAACCGCTGAGTTCAGGATTGTGAATGCGAATGCCTTCAGCTCGGTAAAGACCGCCCCATTGGATATCGGCCGCTTGTGACTGTTGCGCGACGGCCATCGTCGAAAATGCCGCCACGAGAGAAGCCGCACCGGCTGCAAACTTCGCGAGACGCGACAAGCTCGTCGCTTTGGGCTGAGTTGTGATTGACGACATAAGTCTGACCTCCACCAGTAGAGACTGTTTGGTTAGCCCTAGTCCGCAATGAGAGGGGGCCTGAGGTCAATCTAAACATTACATTGCCATACACTACAATAGGTCAGTAGTGCCTGCTCACAATCTAGGCCAGCTCACATATAAAACGACGAAAGCCGCTTTCACAGCGGCTTTCAAAGGCTCTCGTCGGAACACTCATCATCATCAAATGAGATGGTTCAAATATCCGTAACGCCAAGTAAATCTGTTTCTCTCATAATGAGATAGCTCGTTCCCACCGCAGCGCTTTGTCCAATCGTGGAACTCAACTCGATTTCCGAACCTGCCCACGCGCTAAACAAAACGACATCGCCGACTTTCACATCGAGCGGACGAATTCGACCCTTAGCGTCGCGATGACCGCGCCCAACGGCGACGACAACACCCTTTGTCGGACGCTCTTTCACAGAGTCCGGAATATACAATCCGCCCGGAGTGCGATCACTCGCACCAACGCGTTCGATCAGAATACGATCATCAAGCGGACTGAACAAAGTGGCCGAACGCGATGGCTTTGAGAGCTTTGCACCACTCTTCGCTGCCTTTGACGAAGTCGCTTTTTTCGGAGCGGAAGCTTTTGGCTTCGCGGCTTTCGTTTTTGTCGGCGTTTTTGTCGGCGTTTTTGTCGGCGTTTTTGTCGGCGCCTTCGCTTGAGTCGACTTTTTACTCTTATTGGTCGACGGCTTCTTCGGTTTGCCCGTCGCTTTGCCCGTCACCTTGCCTGCGGCCTTCTTGAGGGCCTTGCTCGACTTTGTCACCTTGGCTTTGGTCGCTTTGGTTTTTTTCGCAGTCTTCGTTTTTTTGATCGTTTTTGCGATCTTCTTTTTTACGGTCTTTGTTTTTACAGTCTTCGCTTTTACAGTCTTCGTTTTTGCCATATTCGTATTCCTAGCTGTCCGTTCTCAATTCGCCACTCATTGTGCAGCACCCATCACATCACTCATTTACTTGCTACGTGCATAATACCTGCATAATACGTGTATTAAGACATGGACTTTCTCTGTAGAGCCGTGGAGTATTTCTCGAA
>JAVFAU010000435.1:0-2513 GCA_034002335.1 Bdellovibrionales bacterium
TTGGAGCAGTTGTTCTTTGGTGGTCTTCGACCATCGCAGTCGGATATCCACGCGCGATCGACGATCGAAGATGGCGGACCAAGTGGCGGCCTTTTGGATTTCGATGAGTTCGTCGGCGATTTGTTTGCCGACTGTGGCCGCTTTGAAGGGTCTTTTGAGAGCATGCGGTTCACAAGACGTATGAAGCCATGTGGAGCAATGTCGGTGATCGCATCCGGCCAAGCGAGGTTTTCTTCGAGGATACGGTGCATGGTTTCGCCGAACGACGACGCTTTGAACGGTGTCGTGGCGTTGAGCATTTCCCAGATCAAAACTCCGAGCGCATAGATGTCGCTTAACGGAGAGGCGGCATTCTGAGAAGAGGAACGAAGAAGCTCGGGTGCGAGGTAGTTGGCCGTTCCGATGACGATGCCGGTTTTTGTTTTGAAGTCTTGATCTTCTGTGAATCCGTCGCCCAGATCGAGACCGAACTCTTGCACTGTGGGTTTGGCGATTCCGAAGTCGATGAGTTTTGCGACATTCTTTTTATTGACCATGACATTGGCGGGTTTGATGTCTCGGTGAATGACGCCTGTTGCATGGGTCGCGGAAAGTCCGTTGGCCAGCTGAATGCTGATATCGAGAATGTCGGGAAACGAGAGGCGATGCGATCTTGAAAGAGAATGGATCGTGGTGCCGTCGATGTACTCCATAGCCATGTAGTACATGCCATCCGCGTGTCCGCCTTGTTGTTTGCCCCATTCCACGAGATGAACGATGTTGGCATGATTCAGGCCTTCAAGGGCGCGCGCTTCGGCTTCGAACCTCGAAATGGATTCGGCGTCTTTGAGGGCGTCTCGAAAGATCGTTTTAAGTGCGACGTACGGAGTCGTGACGCCGTTTGCTCCGGGATCGCGGCAAAGATAAACCTCGCCCATTCCGCCTTTGCCGATGCGTTTGATCACTTCGAATCGACTGATGCGAAGCTGAGACGGGCTATCCAGTGCGAGCACCGGCTGATCGTCAGTTGAGCTTTGTTTGTCATTTGGTTTTTCGGACTTACTCACGTCTTCGTTATCGGAAAATCACGTCGTAAAGTGAAACGACCTTGGTCGGTGCTTACTCGCGAATTTGCCCTTGGCCGTCGATGATCCAGCGAGGAATGGTGAGGTCGCGCAGGCCGACTGGGCCGCGCACGTGAAGCTTCTGTGTCGAGATGCCGATTTCCCCACCTAGGCCCAGGGTGAAGCCGTCGGTAAAGCGAGTGGAGGCATTCCAGTACACACAGGCCGAGTCGACTTCGGCTTGGAACCTTCTTGCGACGGATTCGTTATTCGCAATAATGGCTTCGGAGTGTTTGGAGCCGAATTGCTCAATATGCTCAAGCGCCATATCGAGGTCTTTTACGATTCGGACGTTTAAAATGAGATCTAGATGTTCGCGCAAAAAGTGACTCTCGGCTCCCGACTCAACGGCAGGCTCGATCGCCTGGCTCCACGGACTTTGAGAGCCGTCTGTTTTGGCGATTTGTTGCAGGAGCTGGTACGAGGCCGAACAACAGAAGAAGCGAACCCCATGGTCATGGAGTGATGGGATGAGACGAGCTAGGCCGCCCTTGGCGATGGCTTGATCGATGAGTAAGGTTTCTGCGGCATTGCAGACGGCGGGGCGTTGTGTTTTCGCGTTGATTAAAATGCGACGGGCCATTTCAAGATCCGCGGTTTCGTGAACGTAGACATGACAAATGCCCTTGTCGTTCTTCAAGACGGGCATTCTCGATTCTTTGCTGACGCGTTCGATGAGCTCTGTTCCGCCCCTTGGAATGCAGACGTCAAAGATGTCGTTTCTTTTGAGAAGCTCACCAACGAGACCGCGATCGTAGTCCTCGATTCCCATAAAGGGCGGCTCGATTGGAAGTTCGCTCTTCAGGGTTTCGCCGATGATTTCGTAAACGACCTGCGCGGTGTGTTTGGACTCGCGACCGCCGCGAAGAACGATCGCGTTTCCGGATTTGAAAGCCAACGAGAAAACTTCCGTGATGACGTTCGGACGTGACTCGAAAATCATCAAGACGGCACCAAGAGGCGAACGCACGCGTTTAATTTTGAGGCCGTTTTCGAGGGTTCGATTCTCGACGATTTCTCCGACTGGGTCGGGAAGACTCGCGACGGCGCGAATCGAAGTCGCCATGCTTTCAATGCGCTGTTTGTTCAAGAGCAGGCGGTCCGCAAATGAGGCGGGGCGCTTTGGATCGAGATTCGTGAGGTCATCGCTGTTGGCCGAAAGAATGCGGTCTGTATTCTTAATCAGACGGTCTGCGATGGCTTCTAGAATTTGATTCTTCTGTTCCGTTGGAGTGGAAAAAAGCTTTCGTGCCGAGCGTTTGATCGCAAGCAGCCTATTTTCAAGAGAGGTCGTGTTGATAGACATTTCCATGGCTCCTTAGGCTGAGGCTTGATCGTTGGCCGCGCGATATGGATCACCGAACTGTTGTTCCGGGACATGAGCCCGTGCTTCGGCTATCCGCGATTTTG
>JAVFAU010000436.1:0-2511 GCA_034002335.1 Bdellovibrionales bacterium
GTCTTCTCCATCCAAAATAGATCGAGCCGCGTCGATACCACGCAAAAACAAACTGATGTGCGCCTTCGGAAGTTCCGCGGACTCTTTGAAGCCCATGAGAATGCTCTCAAGCTCATGAGTGTGCGATTGAAGCTTCATCAGCTCCATCATGCCCGCCGCACCCTTCAAATTATGAAAGCTTCGAAACACACTGTCGAACGAGGATTTAAAATCACCCGTTCCCGCGTCGAGGGCCAAGAGGCTACGCTCTGCTACTTCGAGCAATTCCTGCGCTTCCGTTTTAAACTCTTCGATTTCTGCCTCTGAGAATGACATCGCCCCTCGCGTCCAACTACACGTTCGTATCTTCAGACGAATCACTCGCCTGCCTGATTACGATTCGGAATCAGTTCAGAAAGAATTGAGGGAAAAACTCTCGAGATTTCGATTGGATGCGCGTTTCAGGACGCCTCAAAATACATCCGACCATGTTAGTAAATTATTAACGTTCTTTGAGCGAGGAAGTTTCTCGCTGTTCTTTCTGCGTACTGCACGTAAAACAAATGTCAGAAAAAAATTGGGACCATTCGTCTCGTCGAGTGTCTGAGACGAATGAAAATCAATCGAATTTCGATAAGAATTTATTTATTTGGTCCAGGCCTAGAGTCTCGTCTCGTTTCTTTATGAAGCACTACACGTGTTTCTTGCGAGAAAACTTATTCGCGACCTTCCCTATCAAACGAGCCGTCGTCTCTTTGTACTCTTCAAGTCCCATCGCGGCGGAAGCGGCCATATAGAGGCTTCCTCCTAGGAGAATCGAAAATCCAAGAGCGAACGTGCGCGAAAAAAAGCGCGAGCCGAACTCACTGATGAACGGTTCATAGATCAAACATCCGGCCGCGAGAGCCAAACCCGCAACTGCAAATCTCGCAAGACGCCCAAACATCGCGGGCCAGCCCAAAGGCCCAATCCAACGACTGTACGCAACGGCAAGCATCGTAAGATTCACAAGCCCCGATACAATCGAAGCCGCAGCCAAACCTTTAAGACCAAACGTCGTCGTCCCCGCCCAAGCGAACAAAAAGTGAACGACGAGCGTGATGGCACCGACCATGGCCGGGTACCAAGTGTTCCCCATCGCATAGAACCCTTGTACCAAAATGCGCCCCATCGCCGTCACGACAAGACCAATGGCGTAGACCTGAATCACCTCGGCGGTTGGCACAACGTCCTGATACTTGAACTCTTTCCCTAAGAAAATCACCTCCGTGATCGGTTGCGCCAGCATGAACATCCCGATCGCCGACGGCAACGCCACAAACGCGATCAAGCGCAGCGAGTGCGAAAGCGTGGACGTCATCGCCTCACGATCACCGCGCGACCACTGAGCCGAAAGCGTCGGCAAAACAGCGGAACCGACGCTCACTGCGAAAAGCGAAAGCGGCAATTCTAAAATACGATCCGCGCAATACAGGTAAAAGTGCGAACCTTGCGGAAGACGACTCGCGAAATACACGCTGATCAACGTCGAAAGCTGAAGGATGCTGAGACCAAACAAACTCGGAGCCAAGGCTTTAAACACACGACGGACTTCTTCGACCTTCCAGAACGGAACCCACTTTCCGTCCACTTTCCAGATGAGCGAAATCTTCGGCCAGTACCCGGCCTTCACGATCGACGGAATCAGGATCGCCATCTGCAAGAAACCACCGACGATCACGCTCCACGCGAGCACGTCTTCTGGAGCCGCGAAATCACGCGAGACAAGTGCTGCCGCAATCATGCTGATGTTGAACATCGTCGGAGCCAGCGCCGCGAGCGCGAACTTGCGAAGCGAGTTCAGAATCGCCATGAAGAACGCATAGAGCGTGATGAGAATCAAAAAACCAAACATGATACGCGCAAGCTTCACCGTAAGATCAAACTTGCCCGCAACCGACATGTATCCCTCACCGCTCACCAGGAACCCAAGGATGTCGTCCATGAAAAGAATCGCGAGTGTCGAGAGCGTGATGGTGATTCCCAGAAGGAGCGTGAAAATCGAACCAACCAGGCGCTTTGCGGCCTCATAGTGAGCTCGAGCCGCCGCCTGGGCCTCCTCGGAGTTTCCGTCCTCGATGGCTTTTTGCGTCGAGGCTTTTTTGGTCAAAAGATCGACCAAAACAGGGATCATGCTGACAGACAATGCCCCCTCACCGAGCAGACGGCGAAACATATTCGGAAGGCGAAAAGCCACGATAAACGCATCGCGGACCTCGACCGGAAAGTACTGCGCCGTCATCCGATCACGGATCAGACCCAATATACGTGAGGCTAGGGTCCCTAAAGAGAATACAAAAGCCGCAGCGGCCACAGCCCGACGCTCAGAAACCTGCCCGGGCTTATTGGGGGCCGAGGAGGTCTCAAACACCGATACTGCCTTATTTGGGGCATTTTCCGAGGATACGTCTGAAGATCGGTCTTTCGTCGTCATGTCGCGCCTTTATGGCTACTTGCCAAGCTGCATCGAGTCATGGTAGCTCATCACCTCTT